>JAFQLB010000015.1 GCA_017396675.1 Lachnospiraceae bacterium | reverse complement strand
GGCCTCCTTTCGATACCGGGAAATAAAGGGAATGGTATTCCCTTCATCGATCAATGCCACGGCAGCTTCCACCTGCCATTTCTGTACCTGCAATTCCTCTGTCAGCTTTACCATAATATCCATTTTCACTCTCTCCCTTTTCCCCTCTTCATTCTCTTAATTCCCCTTTATTCCTCTCCGCATATGTCTCCGCTGTGTCTCCTCCATGCTTCTTGGAGGGTCTTCTCCTACAGCATGGCGGATCCTCCCGTTACAATCCAGCAGGACAGGGCGGCAGCCGTAAAGGCTCCGGTACACACATTACCGGTGCGGCGATAGGTATAGGTGCAGATCAGACTGAATGCCACCACCTGTGGTACAAACAGGATCAGAAGTGACATAAAGGGTCCGCCGAAGGTGGAGCCGAAGAAAACGTCTGCCCCCGGGCCGATCCCCATGAAAAACGGTATATACTCCAGCAGTGTCACGATCAATACCCCGCCCGTCATAACCAGCGCATATCTCCACCAGCAGGAGACAAATCCCTTTGCCCCCTTCCTGTATGTTCCCTCTGTACGCATTCCCGCCATGATTTTACTGTTGTTCAGTAAATAGAACAGAACATAGATCGGAAGATATACAAAAAACTGTCCCAGTCTTGCAATGGTAAAGGTTTTGAAAAAAGGCCAGATGAAACGCAAATCCAGCTTGAAGAGGGATTCAAACAAGGCTGTCATTCCATACAGCATCCCCACCATACAAAGCACCAAAAGGGCTCCCTTGCCATAGAGGCTCCAATCCGCCTGATCCGGCTTCCCGGCACTTGACAGTCCCATCTCGTAGAGGGAAGGGGAGCCGCCTGCCTTCTTCCCGGCGCGTCGGCTGATCAGGGTAGTCAGCAGCATGATCAGAATCAGGATCAGATACCAGGACAAAAATCCGTTACCCACCGACATCCGAAAGATTTTCTCGGGAAGCGGCAAAAGCCCATGCCCCAGCTGCGTCATAAAGGGGTAGGTGACCGCTGCGATCAGTATGGTAATCATCGCCCCCTTCCACCATCTTCTGCCCGTTTTTATTCCCTCCTTGCCCGGAAGGGGTTGCACCACACCCGCAAAGAAGGGTACGGCAAGCAGCAGCTCCATCAGCGGCAGCATGGCCGCAACACAGCAGACCATGGCTGCCATGACCAGAAACTCCTTTGTCATGGCAGTGTGATCGTGGGCCGTCAGAGAAGTGTCAAGACCCACCGCCTCACCGATCCATTGCATGGATGCGGTCAGTCCCTTATCATTGTGTGTTGTCAGACGGTGGTTGGTATGCAGCAGTTCGATACGACGGGCCGTTCCTTCCGCCATATTCCCATAGGTGGTGTTCCAGGCGGCCTCTTTTGCATCACAGCCCAGAAACTCCGTTCTCAGATCGCTCTTTAACAGCGCATCCGTAACCGTTAGCTCATAATCTCTGAAATAACCAAACTCCTCATATTTTGCCTGCAGCAGCAGCACATTATTGAAACGGATCTTTTCCGCATCATATACGCTCTCTCTGAACAGCTCTCCGCACTGAAGCACCATGGCTTTCGGCGCAATGCTCTCTCCCGCTTCATTCACCGCATTGCTGTAAGCTGCCGCTACCGTCCAGGAAGACCAGGTTCCCATGGAATGTCCGCTGACCGCCATCCGGGTATTGTCCACACAATCCATATCCGCCAGCACACCGTAGGCGGCAACCCCGCCCGCAGAGCTGTCCCTGATGGTATTCCCTTCCGCATCCGAAGAATACGCTTTGTCAAAGAAAGATAAATTGGAGAAATTCATCATGACCCGATAACGATTGGCTCCGCCGATGGACACAAAGGTCCCCTCCTCTTTGCTCTCTTCACCAAAGTTCACCGTCACCTTGTGGTTCACATGTCCTCTTTCCGACAGGCCGATTTCGGTTCTTCCGTGACCGTATTCATCCAGCGCCATTACCACTGCTCCCCTTCTTGCCAGCTCAATGCTGTAAGCTGCGCAGGTTTCTCCGTCGTTCTGGTAGCCGTGGAGCAGGAGCACGGCCGGGGCAGGCGTATCCGCCGTGGCGGCAGCCGGAACATAAAGCTTATACGTCATATCTCCCGCTTCCGTCTCAATGCGCCCGTAAGAGACCCGGATGTTTCCTCCATCCCGCTGTATACGGTCTGCCGCAAACATACACACTGTGGCAACGATCAAAAGTACCGCAAGAAGCAGCATCGGTTTTTTCCTGTTTTCCCTCATCTTAAGTATCCTCCTGTATCCTTCCCTATCCCTCTATATCCTTGTGTATCCTTATGTATTTTCCTTATGGCCGATTGTGTACTCGTGTACTTATGTACTTATGTACGCAAATATTATACCTCATTATGGTGCCGCTGTACAAGTACCCCTTCTTCTCTTTGCACCCTTTGTACCCCTTGTACCCACGGGTAACACACGGATAATATCGGATATTTTCACAAAATATTTGTTTCCTTTTTCCTGTCAAAATGGTATAATATGGTTGATTGGAGGCATCCTATGGACTCGTATCAACACGCACCATCCCAATATGAAGCACCGGAAGTTCCCAATGCTTTTGCCAGATATTCCAAAGGGCTTGGCATCGCTACCATCATTACCGCCCTTATGGGAACCGTATATATTCCCTTCATGCTGGGAGGCCTGGCCATTATTCTCGGCATCCTTTCACGGGGCAGCAAAGCAACTCTGTGCCGCACCGTAAAATTCGGTATTGTCACGGCTGTGATCGGACTGGTGATCAATGCAGGTGTGGTAGTCGTGGTGGCTGCCAGAGTGTATTCCCTGTTTACGGTTCCGGAATATCGGCAGCTTTTAAATGATACCTATGAACAGATGTATGACCAGACGCTGGATGAAGCTCTGGAAGAATTGATGGGAGGATTTTGATCTCCTCTCCCCCCTACTCAGACAGGAGGCAGACATATGATAAACGGAATTTCTGCATCAGGATACAACAGCGGGTACGGTTTTTCCTCATTGACTCCGTTTTCTCACTCCGCAGGAATCTCTCCTTCGGAAAAAGGCGGTAACACCGGCGTCATTCGCAACCCCAACGAATCCACCGTGCAGCAGGCAGGACGCAAATCCTCACCGGCGGAATGCGAGGCCTGCAGTACCCGTAAGTACAAGGACGGCTCCGACGAAAATGTATCCTTTAAGTCGGCCACCCATATCCCCCGCCATGCAGCGGCTACGGCTGTGCGGGCACATGAGCAGGAACACGTTTCCAATGCTTATACGAAGGCGGCCAAAAACGACGGCAAGGTGCTTTCCGCCTCCGTTGCCATTCACACCGCCATTTGTCCCGAATGCGGACGCACCTATGTTTCCGGCGGTACCACAACCACAAAGATCAAATATAATAATGAGGACAATCCTTACCAGCAAAACCGGAAGCAGACGGACGCCATCCGGCTCCGCGGTCTGTTTTTCGACGAATATTGGTAGGATCTCCTGTGGAGTATATTTCATGATGCAATTTCAGACATCTTCCCAGTTAAAAAGCATGGCAAGAGAGCTTTTACTGGGAAACTACAGACGTGCCATTTCCATCTCTCTTGTTTCTTCGCTGATTATAGCCACCATTGATATGATGGCTACTTTATTTTTGGATCCAAATACCTTATCCGGAATCATACTCATGCTGGCCATTGCTCTGATCCTGGAAATTTTCAGCGGAGTGCTGATTCTTGGGATCACGGCCTTTTATCTGAACCTGTCCTGTCATCGTCCCGGCAGCCTCTCCGATTTATTTCTCGGCTTTAAACGACATACCAATAAGGCTATTTCTGTACAGTTCATACTGTTGATGGTACGCCTTTTGCCCCTGCTTCCTCCCATTGTGCTTTGGTATTATTATCTGGTCACCGGGGAATCCGCAGTATTTCTGCTGTTTTGCCTGCTGCTGATCGCAGGAGGCTCCTGCTCCGTATGGTTTAGCCTGCGCTATTCTCAGGCCTACTATCTGCTCCTTGATTTTCCGCAGCTGACCTCTTCAGATGCATTGCGTCACAGCATCAAGATCATGAAAGGACATAAGGCTCGTCTCTTCTACCTTCAGGTCAGTTTTCTGCCTTTGATTCTGCTGGGTATCCTGAGTCTGGGTGTGGGACTCTTCTTCATCATACCCTACCAGAATATGAGCCTTACCCTGTTTTATCTGGATCTGATCAAAAAGCAGACCCATTCTTTCTATGCGGAGGTGTAGGATGATTCCTACTCCTTACTTCCGTATACCAGCTCTCTTTGTATCACAAAGCTGAGTAAAAACAAAAGCACGTCCACGGGTATTTTTACCCATACCTCCAATCCCCCGAAACAAGGATACAGCACGGATACCAAAAAGGCACTGAGGCTCATCTGCAGCAATGCCAGCAGGGTATATTTTCCCAGCGCTTTCAGCACCCCCTCCCTGCTCCTGAAGACAAGCTTGTAATTGATGGTAAAATTGTATGCGGCAGACAGAATCCTTGCCAGCACAGTGGCAATTACCAGGTAAGAGACCACCCCTTCTTCCATGTTTCGCAGCATATGACAGAACAGAGCAAATAGGGAAAGATCCACCACGCTGGAGGAGAGAGAGGAAAACAGAAATCTGCCAAACATTGCATAGATACGGATGGAGTCCCGGACAGGGCGAAAATGACTGGATTTATTTTCCTCTATGTATACCGTTTCTATTTCCACCTCGCGCACCGCAATTTTTTGCTCTTTGGCGGCAATCAACATATTTGTTTCAAATTCGAAGCGTTCCCCCTTCACCGTAAGCAGGTGTTCCATAAATTCACGGGAAATCCCCCTCAGTCCCGTCTGTGTGTCCGACAGGCGAACCCCCACAAGGTACTGAAATACTCTGCCGGTGATCCGATTGCCCAAGGACGAACGGGCAGGAACTCCCCGTTTTAAAAAATTACGGCATCCCAGGATCAGCTCCCTGGGGTGCTCCCCAAGGGCTTCCATGCAGGCTTTGATATCCTCCACCTTGTGCTGACCGTCGGAATCCGCGGTGATCACTCCCAGCAGCTCCTCCCCGTTCTCAAGGCAATAGGCAAAGGCCGTTTTCAAAGCCCGTCCTTTCCCCTGATTGGTCTTATGATGCAGTACAATACAGCCCTCTCTCCCTGCCTGTTCAAAAATCTCCTGATATTCCCGGCCCATACTGCCGTCATCCACAATGATAATCTCTTCTATGCCGCCCTGCTTCAACTCCCGCAGCAGAGCGGTCAGTTTATGATCCGGCTCGTAAGAGGGGATCACCACCGGAATTCTCATGGGTCAACCTCCGATAAAAACAGCTTCCCAGCTTTCTCTGTTATTTGATATACGCTTTGATACCGAAATGCCTCCGTCATCCCGCCAAACAGAGGATCCGGAGCTCCCTTCACGGGATCTGCATACAGGTAAAAGGCGTGGGATTCCCGGATCAGCCGTTCCATATCCTCCTCCGTCATCCCTTCTGTCTGATAACTGCCATACACAACGCCCAGGGGAGATGCTTCATAATTGATATACGTATCCTTAACCCTGTGATTCACATTGGCATCTCTCAGGTAGAGGATCCTGGTTCCCTTCTCCTTCCAAAGCCCCTCCGTGGCTGTAAGAAAATGCTCCGCTTCCTTCCACATGGCTTCTCTTCCCGCCAGATCCTCCTTTCGGCTCTCCCGATATCCCCATACCGCTTCATAGGCTCCGGGATATTGAGTACACAGGAATACCACAGTCATTCCCGCAATATAACCCATGGCCGTCCGGAAAGGCTCCCTTGTTTTTGCAGTCATTGCATCACCCTTCCCGGGACTTTCCCGGTACACCTGCAGGCACCAGAATACATAGACGGCTCCCAGGGTAAAGGGTGATCCGTACCGCTCGATGGAGGCTGCCATGGCGCCTGCATCCAGATACTGCATTTCTCCCGCAAAAATCGTAAAATGTGCCAGAAGCGTCCAGCCAAAGCACAGCATTCCCGTGAAAATAAGAAACAGGCCTGTCAATACGGTCTCCTTTTTATCCATCCGTCTCTGTTTCCACAGAAGCAGGAACAGGAGCACCAGCAGAAGGAGAAAGCCCAGCATACTCAAATCTATGGCCACCGTCTCCATACGATGGATGGGCACCGTGGTAAAGCCTTCCACAAAAGCGGACAACAGCTCTCTTCCGTAGGATGTCTCCGGAATATCCCCGGATACCGCCATTCTCAAACCCGCCCCCGTCAGCTTTGCTACACGGCGCTTCAACAGGCAGGAGGCAAGCCAGCTTCCCTCCGTCAGTGCCGCAGTCGCTGCCACCGTCCACAGCGTCAAAATGCTTTCCCGCGTTTCATTGTCCGAAGCATCCCCCAGCCTGTGAATCCACAGATGATGGAGGATCAGAAACAGAAAGCCCAAGGCAGCCCATAATATCCCCGTATTTTTGCACAACAGCACGAAGCTGAGGGAGAGACAGGCTCTCACCATCCAAAACCGGTGGCAGCCGCAGCTTCTCCGATCCAGAACATTCCATAAAAAGAGGCCGTAGGCCAGACCCATGGGAAGGTCCGAGCAGGTTCCCTCCAGATAAAAGGTTTCTGCCACGCCCGGCAGCAAAAACAGGCAGAGGGCACCGGCAGGAAACAGCCACCACCAATATTTTTTCTGCCGCCACACCCTTTGCAGAGGCGAAAACAGAGGGGCAAGCAGCAGCATATTCAGACTGTAATATCCGGAAAACATCAAGCCTTCCCGAAATTCTCCCGGATGCATATGCAGAAACCACCACTTAAACAGCTGCACTCCGGGGGGATAGTCTCCGAATTCGGGAGCCGTATTTCCATATTTTGCCGCAAAGCCATCAAAATAAAAAATGCTTTTTACATCGGTGGCCCAAAAATTGATATCATCCCACCACAGTGCAAGCCTGTCCGCCGTCAGAAGGCTGACAACAGCTATACTGCCAAGCACCATCCAGGTCACAGGATCCGCCGCCGTCCGCAATATCGTCCTGCCAAAAAAGCTGCGGATACTCCGACTGCAAAGACAGGCCACCGCAACCACGAGACAAATACCCGCACTGATACCGTCAATCCAGGACAGCCTTCGGAAATACGCCAACAGATATAACACCATAACAAGGCCCATGGCAACCACCGGAAGGGTTTCCGACAGGGTCTTTTTTGCTTTCCCTGCGATCCAGACAGCTGCCAGTAAAAAAGCCAGTATATTGATCACCCACATACAAAACTCCGTTTCGGCTCCCGGATGAGCCGGGGAAGCCAAAATACGCCTTATACTACAATGGAGAAGCTTCCCAACCGGAAGCTTCTCCACCTATTATAGTAAATACTCTATCATATTGCAATAAACCTTCTTAATATTCCGGCTCGATCAGTCCATAGGTATTACCCTTGCGCTTATATACCACATTTACCTGATCTGTCTCAGCATTACAGAATACAAAGAAATTATGTCCCAAAAGCTCCATCTGGATACACGCATCTTCCGGATACATGGGTTTGATATCAAAACGCTTCGTTCTCATAATCCTGATATCCTCTTCTTCCATGTATTCCTTCTCCAGGAATTCCTTGCGGAAGCTGCCGGCAGCCTGTTTCTTATCGATAATCTTATTTTTGTACTTTTTCAGCTGCCGCTCAATAATCTCCTCCACCAGGTCGATGGAAACATACATATCGTTGCTGATCTGTTCGGAACGAATGATATTTCCTTTTACAGGGATTGTAACTTCAATTTTCTGCCTGTCCTTTTCCACACTCAGTGTGACATGCACCTCTGTATCAGCGGTGAAATACCGCTCCAGTTTGCCCAGCTTATCCTCAATTGCCAGTCTGAGTCCTTCCGTGATGTCAATGTTTTTGCCACTGATAATAAATTTCATTCGCATCATCCCTTCTGTTTCAGATTATGGTCAAATATCACCATACCCTATTCTACCATTTTGTCTATCTTTTGTCCACATTTATGGTAATATTCAGATTTTTTTAATATTTATTCTCCTAAAAACTCTTTGTCCGAATATCGGGATGTTTCCTGTCGTAAAAGCACTTTGGGGAAAGGTGACAAAACAAATGTTTTGATTTTCCTATTTTTCTTTTTGAAATAAAACTTCTTTGGAACGTGGAAAATGTGCATAACTTCGTGTATAAAGTGTATTTCCCCAAATATCAGCATTTCTGCCTGTGGATAACTTTTTTCCCGGATTTTATAGATTTTCGTTATTTCCGTACTCTCTTTGTGCATTCTGTCCAACTCGCTCTTTGTCAAGCATCTTTTCCAAAAAAGACAAATTCAGACTCTTTCCGGAATGTTGATCCGCAGTTTTCCGGGCGTTCGGATACACTGCCTGTTTGCAGGGAAAATGCTTGGGTCTGCAGGGCATTGCGGATACAGGGAAGAAATCAGCTCTTGCCGTACATGGAGATACGGCAAAGGCGCGTCAGATACGGATATCTGTACGCGCCGTGAGCGTGGAAAGATATGAATGTTCATCCCTGTATTCGATGGAAGCCATACCTACCGACTTTGTTCTTTCGTAAATCTTTTTACCCTTGATGTCTCTGACAGAGGCAGGAATCTTTCGATTATTTCTTTCTCTTAGGGAAACACTGATTTAATCAGCATTTCCTTAGAAAATCCTTCTCACCGTCAGAATCGTATCATAATCCGCATTGGATACAATGATCCCCGTGCGGGAACTGCTGGCATGGACAATCTGGCCGCCTCCGATATAGATTCCCACATGTCCGGAGTAGCACACCAAATCCCCGGCCTGTGCATTGGCAATACCGCCTGCATCGTATCCCATCTTTCTGTCTGCTGCGGAAGAATGGGGGAGGGATACACCGAAATGAGCGTACACACTCATGACAAAGCCGGAGCAATCCGCACCGTTTGTCAGGCTCGTTCCTCCGTAGACGTACGGATTCCCCAAAAACTGCATGGCATAGTCTGCCACCTGCTGTCCGTAATTTTCCTCTGAGGATACCGGAGCCGGTGCAGGTGCAGGTTCTGCCGCCCCATTCCCGGAAACGGCGGCCTCTGCTGCGGCGGTCTCCGCAGCGGCCTCCGTAACGCTCTCCGTTTGAGCACGGGCAGCCTCTTCGGCACGTCTTGCAGCCTCCAGCGCCTCTTCACGCCTTCTGGCCTCCTCCCGGAGTCTGGCTTCTTCCTCTTCCTTCGATTCCGCATGCACAAAATCGGTACGCAGGGAAACAAATTCCGTGGATACGTATCCGCTGGCCTCTTCCACCTTGACTCTGACCCAGCCGTCACTTTCTTCCAGCACGATCAATTCCTCTTCTATGGGAAGCTGCTCCAGAATCCTGGAGTCTGTGTTGGCAGCCTCTCTCACATTCAGGGTAGTCGTGGTCACTGTGGCGATCCTGGTTCCCACTTCCTCCACCAGAGCTTCCGCTTCTTTTCCAGTTACACAGTATTCCGCCTTAACATAGCCGGTACAATTGCCCGACTGAATCCGATACCATCCGTTTTCTTCTCCCAGATACGTACCTACGGAATCATCATACAGCTTACCCACAATATTCCCGTCTTCTCCGGCCTTGTCTCTGACGTTCACATAATCATTTACCTGTGCGATGACAAGATCGGAAAACTCACTTTCGGCAGCCTCTTCCACCGCGATGGCTGCCTCCGCAGCTGAGGTTTTCTCTTCCGTTACTTCCTCCTCTTTCGGTTCCACGATCTTTCGTGTGATCTCATTGTCCTGTACCGTATCTGCCACTGATTTCAAGGAGACGCCTTCCTTCAGGGACAGTCCCAGACCGGCTGCCGGCAGCTGATCGGACGCCTTAGCTGCCTCCGTCTTCAGCTCATTCCCGGTAAAAATAAGTCCCATGCACAGGATCCCTGCGGCTATTTTTATTCTCATGTATTGCATATGGTCAGTCATACCTTTCGTACATTTTACTTACTTGTTACGAATTATTACAAATTTATTACAGTCGTAAAGTATGACCACTATACCATGACCGGAGCCGGATGTCAAGGGCGCCTACAGACCCGCCTCCACCAGATACCTCTGGATACTGTTTACGGCATTGGCTCCGTCCGCAACGGCAGTGATGATCTGTCGCAGCTCCTTCCTGCGGCAGTCTCCGGCAACGAAGATTCCCGGCTCACTTGTGCAGCAGTCCTCTCCCGCCATAATATAGCCCTTTTCGTCCATGTCTACCAACCCCCGGAAGGGAACCGTGCTGGGCTTGATTCCCACCGCAATAAACACACCCTGCAGCGGCAGAGACCGGGTTTCCCCTGTTTTTACATTTTTGATCCTCAGGGCTTCTACCTTGCCCTCTCCCGTGATCTCCTCCGCCACACTGTCCCAGATGACTTCCACATTGGGAAGCTGCAGCAGAGATTCCTGCAGGATCTTGGCCGCCCGCAGCTGATCTCTCCGATGGATCAGATACACCTTTTCACAGCTTCTGGCAAGGAAAATGGCGTCCTCCACGGCCACATCGCCTCCTCCCACCACAGCAGTAGTCTTTCCCCGGAAAAAGGCACCGTCACAGGTAGCACAGTAGGATACGCCCATGCCTGACAGCTCCTCTTCTCCCGGAATTCCCAGTTTGCTGTGGGACGCTCCGGAGGCAATGATCACCGTCTTGGTCTCATAGCTTCCGGATGCCGTCTCTACATACAGGGTATCCGCCTCACGGCGGACCCGGTGTACCTCCCCCTCTTCAAAATCCGCTCCCAGCTTGTCCACATGGCTTCTGAAATTCATGGCCATTTCATATCCGTCCACACCGGGCAATCCCAAATAATTGTCCACCTCGTAGGTATTGGTGATCTGACCTCCGCTGAAGCCTGTCTTTTCTATGATCAGGGTATCAAGGCCCGCTCGCTTTCCGTAAATTGCCGCTCCCATTCCGGCAGGACCGGAACCGATAATAATCACATCTCTCATAACACATCTCCTTTCTTTACCTGTAAAATGGTGCCGTCTCCACAAGAGACGGTACCATTTTATCAAACTACTGGCTATCTTTCCAGTAGTTTGGTACAATATTCGGGAAAAGGAGATAATTTTATGAAGACAGAAAAAACAGCCTTGATCACAGGCGCTTCCAGAGGGATCGGCAAAGCCATCGCCTTTGCTCTGGCAAAAAAGCACTTTCACTTATATCTTACCTGCCAAAACAATGCCTCCCTGCTAAGGGAGGTAAAAGAGGAGATTGAAGGCAGCTTTCCCGTAAGCTGCCGCACCTTTGTGGGAGATATGGGGAACTATGGGGATGTCCTTCGACTGTTTTCCTCCATTCCCTCTCTGGATCTTCTTATCAACAATGCAGGTGTCTCCTACATCGGTCTTTTATCGGAAATGTCCCCGGAAAGCTGGCGCCGCCTGATGGCCTCCAATCTGGACGCCTGTTTTTACACCTGCAAGCTGGCCATTCCTCTGATGCTGTCCGCAGGCAGCGGGCGGATCATCAATATTTCTTCCGTTTGGGGAACGGTAGGGGCCTCTATGGAAGCCGCCTATTCCGCCTCAAAAAGCGGTATCAACGGGTTGACTAAGGCTCTGGCCAAGGAACTGGCTCCCAGCCGCATCGCCGTCAATGCCATTGCCTGCGGCGTCATCGATACGGATATGAATGGGGGATTATCCCCGGAGGAACGGCAGCTGCTGCGGGAGCAGATTCCGGCAGACCGCTTCGGGCAGACAGAGGAAGTCGCACAGCTGGCGGCCCAGCTGTGCGACTCTCCTGAATATATGACGGGGCAGATCATCACCATAGACGGCGGTTGGACACAAAAAGGGATGTTCTAACCGGCGATGAGATAAGAAATCGTAAGCTGAAAGAAGTGCCGCCGGCACTTCTCTCAGTTTCAGGATTTCCTATCTCACCACCCTTTATCTTTCGTTCTTATCTCTCAGCTTGAAGTTGCCGATCATGGTATCCAGAGAGGTTGCCTGTGCCAACAGCTCTTCACTGACAGCAGAGCTCTCTTCTGCGGAGGCGGAGTTGTTCTGTACCACCACGCTGATCTGATCGATGCCGCTCTCCACCTGCTTGAGCATCTCCGCCTGACTCCTGGAAGCCTCTGCCGTCTGTGCTGCCATGGCGGCAAAGCCGGACATGCTCTCCAAAACGCCTCCGATCACCTCTGCCGTTCTGGCGGTAATACTGTTTCCTTTCTTGATCTCATCCAGGGACTTACCGATCAGCTCCCTGGTATTGGCTGCAGAAGCCGCACTGTCTGCCGCCAGCTTACCGATCTGATCCGCCACCACAGCAAAGCCGCGACCCGCCTCTCCTGCTCTGGCTGCCTCGATGGAAGCATTCAGGGAAAGGAGATTGGTCTGGGAAGCAATCTCTTCAATGGCTTCGATGATATTTTCGATTTCCTTACTGGTCTCTGTAATATTATTCATAGCCGTTACCAGCTCGTCCATATTGGTACGGCTCTCTTCTGCAGCATGCTCCGCTTCCTTGATGCTGGCTGCGGCCTCTCCCGCCTTCTCTGCACTTTCCTCCGCAATGCTGGCCACGTTCTGGACGGTAGCTGTCAGTTCCTCAATGGCGCCTGCCTGTTCCGTAGCGCCCTCTGCCAGCCCCTGTGCACTGACGGCCATCTGATCCGCTCCTACGGACACCTGATTACCGGTCTCCAGAATGTTCTGCAGGGTTTCGTTTAAGTGACGGTTGAAGCTCCGCATGCTCATCAGCAGATCCTTAAAGCCACCCACATATTCCTCTTCCACACTCGTATTGATATTGAAGTTGCCTTCTGCCATCTCAGAAAGCAGCTCATCCGTATCCTGAATCACCAGTCGGATTCTCCGGCAGGCATCCTTGAAGGCATAGGCCATCTGCCCCAGCTCGTCCTTACTGTCATAGTCCACATTGATATCCAGTTCGCCGTTTTCCAGCTGCTCGGCAGCCACCGACAGCATCTCTACCGGATCTCCGATCATTGCCCGGATGATACTGATATACTTCAGGCTGAGAAGAATGCTTAAAATCACCAGGATCACCAGCGCCGCGATGCCCACAATACCCATGGCGTGAGCCACATTGTAGCCGGAGGCCGCAGATTCCTCACTCTCATGAATCAGATCATCCAGAAGCTCTTCCATCTCGCCCACCATCCCCGAAAAGGTATGGTTGTAATAGTACTCTGCCTCCTGTACTCTTCCCTCGGAGAGCATGGTCATGGTCTCCATAAAAGCGGCGTCCACCTCACCTGCCATGGCCTGCATGGAGGCTGCGTAAGGGTGATCTCCCAGATCCGCGATCAGCGTCTGGATCCTTCCCGCCATGGTACCTCCCCGCTCCTGTGCCGCCTGCAGTCTCTCCTGAAAGAGGGCATCGGTTTCGGCATGCATGGCCCAGAGCATATACTTCTCTATGTACTGGATATCCTTTCCGATCTCCAACTGATTCTGCACGTCCGTAAAATTCTCCAGATACAGATCCGACGTCCGGTTCATCTGCGAAATGATCACGAAAATCCCCAATATCAACGCGATCAAAAACATACCGATAATGGAAAAATACGATACCTGCAGCTTTCTCTTGATTGGCAAATCCTTTAAATAATTCTTCAGCATAGCAGTCAACCTCCTCTAACGTATTCCTACATTTTATCACTTTTTCTCAAAAGAAACAAGCGTTTCCGGGAAATCTTAACCCTCCGGCTCTTCCTTACGGCGACCCGATCTGTTGACGTTCTTCTTGTTTTTTTTCCTTATGTAAATAATGTCGTTGGCATTGTTCTGTGCCCGCTCCCGCTTCATCTCAAATCTGTCGGCATGACTCTTGATAAAGGCGGACATATTGCGGTAGCTGTAGTTTCTGGCATCAAAGCCAGGCCGTCTCTGACTCAGAAGATTACCGATGCTGGCCAGACTGCTCCATTCATCGTCATCCAAAAGACTGCTGATCTCGGAAACGATATCCTCCTCCGAGGGAATGGAGATCTCTGTCTCTGTTTCCGCCATCTGCTCCTGCTCTTCCTCCACGGGATCCGCTGCCGCCACAAGCACACCCATGCTCTCCGGTATACTGGGCTCGATTCTTAGGGGCTCCACCTCCGCCTCCCGGCTGTCTTGTGTTCTGGCGTCTGTTTCCACATCGCTTTTGTAGATCAGATCCAGAATCTTAAACTCATCGCAGGCCTTGGCCAGCGCTTCCTTGGTCTTCTGCTCCCCCATGCCGATGACCTTCTTCCCGAACTCCTTCAATCGATAGGCCAGCTTGGTAAAGTCGCTGTCACTGGAAACCAGGCAGAAAACGTCGATGTCTCCCGTATACAAAAGATCCATGGCATCAATGGTCAGCGCCTGATCCGCCACGCTTTTGCCGTTGGCATAGCTGATCTGCAAAACAGGCATGATTCCCTGCTCCGGCATCACCTTGTACCAGCTTTTTACACTGGGAGAGCTGACGGAACCATACATCCGACAGATCTGTATATTTCCGTACTGCATCGCCTCCTGCTTAATATATCTGGCGTATTTGGCGGAAATATTATCTCCGTCAATCAATACCGCCACCTGTCTGCCCATATCCTACTCCTCATTTTCCCATAAATTTTCAAATCTTTGGCTACATTATAGTCCTTTCAAAAAGCAAACGCAAGGAAAAAACCGGGTGTTCCCTCTCTTTTACCGCAAAAATCTTTCCCTGTAAAACGCAGAATTTCCTGCCAACTGTCTGTTGAATGCTTCCCATCCCAGCTCTTCCGCCAGGGTGGGGCGACCGGAAAACAGATTTGTCCCCAGCCCCAGTCTGTCCCCTTCGATTTTTGCTCCCATGGCCGCCAACACCGTAGGAAACAAATCCAATGTACAGGCAACTCTTTGACAGGCCTTATTGGCAGGCTTCCTGTCTGTGTTCAAAATGCAGTTATACACTCTTCTTTCAAACCCCTCCGGCAAGGTTTCAAAAAAAGTGGCATTCATGCTCAAATGATCTCCGGCAATGACCACTATCGTATCCTCATACCAGCTCTGAGCCTGCACCCATTCCAGAAACTTCATGATCTGGTTGTCACTACAGGCAATGGCGGCTGCATATTTCCCGGAATCGGCCAATACCTCCCCGGGGCAAAGCGCACACTGATACCCTTCCGGATGATGGCTGTCCACGGTCAGCATGGCAAAATGAAAGGGAGCTTCGTCTTTGGCGATACGCGCCAGCGTCTCTTTGGCATAGGCATACAGCCATCGATCCTCAAACCCCCAGAATTCATGATAATCCTCCGGAATCACTCCATCCCGGAGAGCTCTGTCATAGTCCAGGATCTGATACCCTCCGTGCTGCTCGTAATAGGAGCGCCGTCCTCCGAATTCCGCCGCGGAGCCACACATAAAATAGTTTCCATAGCCCTGCTCCTTCAGAAGATCTCCCAGCGTGGTAACGCCCGGCAGATAGGCTCCCGCCGACGCCTCCCCGAGGGGGAGCTTATACGGGATCCCCGCGGATTGCGCCAGCAGTCCCGCCATGGTCCAGCCGGTACCCGCACTCATATGCAGACCTCCCAGCCTTCCCTCTTCCCCGGCATCGGAAAAGGAAACACCCTCTTTTGCCAGTGCCCTCAGACCCGGAATATAGCTGTGCTCCTTTGCCCCTCCCTCTTCCCGGGAGGCGTAGGTATGTTCCATGGATTCCATGTAGATACAGAGGAGGTTCTTCTTCTCCTCAAACTCTATGGATACCTCTTTGGGATCCACATAGTATGCTTCAAAGATCCGGCTTCTGCGAAGACTGTCGCCGATGAATTCCGGCAGTCCCACGGCCTGTGCACTTTGTATCAGAAATACCGCGGAAAGGAGCGTGATCCCCGCATTTACGGGATACGCCGACTTCTTTGTCTTTCTCTGAAAAAACAGCCACAGCCACAACAAAAGCCACAGCAGACCTGCGGGAAGGGCCGCTTTTGTCAGATACGCCCACAGGATTTCCCGGTTGGTTCCCTGCAAAGGGGAGGTGAGCTGGTAAACCACTGTCTCAAATCTCATTTTCCCCCAGTCTCTGCACAGATAGTTTGCGGAACAGATCAGCAGGATACAAAGCATGATGCCAAATACCCACAGGATCCTCAGAAATTGTTTGATTTTTTGCGGCTTCAAGCCTTCCACTCCTTCTTCACATCCGCTCCGGCTCTGTGGGCGATCATCTGGGCGGCAATGGAAACGGCGATCTCTGCCGGTGTCTCAGCTCCGATGGAAAGCCCGATGGGCGTGATCACCTGATCCAGCAGCTCCTCCGTCATCCCGTAGGTTTCCCGCAGCACATCGCGTACGCCGGCCGCCTTACTGCGGCTTCCGATGACGCCCAGATAAGAGGGACGGCAGGAAAGCAGCTGTGCCTGCACCACGGTATCCCAGGCATGTCCCCGAGTCATAATACACACATAGTCCTCCTCTCCTACGGCAACGGCCTCCCGTATCTGTTCAAAATCCACCAGCAGAATCTCTTCCGCTCCGGGAAACAGCTCTTTTTTTGCAAATTCCGGACGATCCTCCAGCACCACACAGCGAAAGCCCACCCGGGACAAAAGCGGCACCAGCTCCTGCGATACGTGGCCTCCCCCGAATACATAAACCCTGCCGGGACTGTTGATCTGCTCTACGCAAAAGGACATGCCTTCCTCCTCGATCAGCGCCGGCTTGGAGCCAAGATACTGCTTGATCCACTGGGGACAGGGATGCCCGAAAAAGCCCTCCTGCCTCGTATACAGACTGAGGGCGCCCCCTGCCTTCAGATCACAGATCAGCCACAGCCCCATTCCCCGAAGGTATTTCTCTTCTGCCTCTCCTGCCAGCGCAATGGCGCTTTCTTCTCCACCCGGCAGGTATGCAAAGAAGACCCGAACCGTGCCTCCGCAAATCATACCCAGATTCTGCACGTCATTTTTGGTCAGTGAAAACTCCTGCACCTTGTGGTCCTTTTCCTCCAGTACCTGCAGTGCCAGCTGTTCACAGCGGTATTCCACCGCACCTCCTCCTATGGTTCCCTCCAGCCTTCCTTCTCTTCCCACCAGCATGTGGGCTCCCATTCCGCGAGGGGTTGCACCGGAGGCAGCGATGATGGTTACCAGCACCATATCTTCTCCGTTTTTCAGTCGATGTCCCATTGTCTTTAATACTTGTCGCATAGTTCCTACTCCTTATCCGATAGATGATATTTCTTTCTGATAAACTCCGCAAATTCCTGTACATAGGGTGTCAGGACACAGTCTCTCCGATAGGCAAGATACAGGGTACGTACCGAATTGCCCGGCAGGGGAAATGCCAAAAGGCGCTTCTCCTCCACAAAGTTCTTTGCCGCTCTTTCCGAGATCATAGAGATCCCAAGTCCTCCTGCCACCAGATTTTTGATGGTTTCCTGATCGTTGATCCGGGCTGTGATGTTTAACTCCTCCTCACCGATCCCCATTTCTTCCAGAAAACGCTCCGCATTCTTCCTGCTGCCGGAGGCCTTCTCCCTTAGGATCACCGGTTCCTCAAGAAGCCTGCGCAAGGGCAGCAAAGGCTGCTGCTGCATGGCAAGAAACCGTTTTTGCACCGGTGTGATGAGCACCATTGGATCTTCACAAAGAGGAATACAGATCAGATTCTTTTCCTCCTTCATTCCAATCAGTCCCAGATCAAATACACCATCCTGCAGCCCTTCAATGATTCCCCGGCTGTTGTCCTGATGGATTACAAAATAGGTCTCCGGATGGATCTGTCCGAATTCCGGCAAGATCTCAGGCAGGATATAGGCCGATGGAATGGTGGAGGCTCCCAGATGAATGATGTTTGACTCCCCGTCGGCACACAGATGGAACATACGGTCTCTCAGCTCCAGAATGTGAGAGGCGCATTCATATACCTGCCGCCCCTTGGGGGTCAGCTCCAGAGTCTTGGTGGTGCGCATCAAAAGGGGCTGATTCAGCTCCTCCTCCAAGGTCTGAATATGGGCGCTTACCGTAGGCTGGGAAAGATATAGTTTTTCCGCGGCCTTTGTGAAGCTGCCCCACTTTACCACGGCAGCAAAGGACTGCAGCTGTCTAAACTCCATGGGTCACCTCCCGCAGCGCCTTCAGGGCTGCCGCCACCTCCTCCATAGTATTCCAAAAGCCAAAGGAAAACCGGATGGTTCCCGTGGGATAGGTGCCAAGACTCGTGTGTGCCGAGGGTGCACAGTGCAGTCCCACACGGGTCATGATCCCGTACCCCACCTCCATTTCATAGGCTGCCTTAGCCGGATCCATCCCCGGTGTCTGCAGGGATACCACGCCCACCCGGCCTGTGCAGTCTCTTTTTCCGGCAATGCGGAGCTTCCCTTCCTCCTCCAGAGGGCGGATTCCCTCCAGAAACGCCCGGGTCAATTCCAGCTCATGGGTCAGTATCTCTCCCTCTTCCCTCCCTGCCAGCCAGGTCAGACCCGCATGAAGTCCCACGATCCCGGGAATGTTCATGGTGCCGGGTTCATATCTGTCGGGCAAAAAGGAGGGAACCTCCTCCGTGTGGCTAAGGCTCCCCGTTCCACCGGAAAGCAGCGGCTCAATATGGGCTTCCATTCCCTTTCCCAGCACGAATCCACCGATCCCCTGGGGACCCAGCAGCCCCTTGTGTCCGGTAAAGGCCAGCGCATCGATGTGCATCTGCACCATATCCAGGGGAAGAACTCCTGCTGTCTGCGCGCTGTCCACAAAAAACCGCAGTCCCCGTTCTCTGCAAAATTCCCCCACCCTCCGAAGGGGCAGCACCGTTCCGCAGACATTGCTGGCATGGGTCATAACCACCGCCTTTGTTTCCGGGCGGATACATTCCTCCAGCGCTTCGGGCTGCAGCACTCCACAGCTGTCACAAGGGACTCTTGAAAACGTCACGCCGCAGTCGGCCAGCTGCACCAAAGGCCGCATAACGGCATTGTGCTCCATGGAGGATACCAGTACATGATCCCCCGGCTTGAGAAAGCCCTTCAGCAAAACGTTCAGGCTCTCCGTAATATTTTTTGTAAAGATCACATTCCTGCAATCCGGACCGTGAAACAGATCACACAGCATCTGCCTGGTATCAAAGACCAGCTCTTCTGCCCTGTAGGCATCGGCGTAGCTGCTGCGGTTGATATTCACACCGGAACGGGTCATATAGTCAAATACCGCCCGAGGCACCTCCTCCGGTTTTGGGAAGGTGGTGCTGGCATTATCCAGATAAATCTTGTTCATACGCGTTACACCTATGTTCCTCTCTCCATTGATACTACCGGACATTATAGTACATATTTATCAGATAATCAAATAGATTCATTGTTTCTATCAATAAACCGCATTGGAGGAAAGGATTCTGCCGTGGTATAGTAAACATACATGTAAACAAAGGAGGAGAGATATGAGTTTTACAAGTGAAAAAAGAAACATCTGTCTGGCAGGACTGCTCATCGGTATCATCGCCATCGCTCTGGTATTCTTTGGCAATCCCGTCAATATGGGCTTTTGTATTGCCTGCTTCTTAAGGGACATTTCCGGCGCCATCGGACTGCATCGGGCTGCTGCCGTACAGTACATACGCCCCGAGATCATCGGCCTTGTTCTGGGAAGTATGATCCTGGCTCTTGCCAAAGGGGAATTCAAGGTGCGTGGCGGAAGCTCCCCCGTTACCCGTTTTACGCTGGGTGCTTTTGTTATGATCGGGTGCCTGATGTTCCTGGGCTGCCCCTTCCGTATGATCCTGCGTCTGGCCGGCGGCGACGGTAACGCCATCTTCGGACTGGTAGGGTTTGCGGCCGGCATTCTGTGCGGCGTATTTTTCTTAAACCGCGGTTATTCCTTAAAGCGCAGCTACCAGCTGACACAGGCGGAAGGATTTCTGCTCCCCGGCGCCATGGTAGGTCTTCTGGTGCTTCTGGCACTGGCTCCTTCCTTCATTTTCTTCACGGAAGCCGGCGGCGGCCCCGGCGCCCTCCATGCTGCACTGGCTGTCAGCCTGATCGCCGGTCTTGCGGTAGGTGCCCTTTCTCAACGTACCCGTCTGTGTATGGTGGGCGGTATCCGTGACATGGTACTGTTCAAGGAAAATAAGCTGCTGCTTGGATTTATCGCCATCTTCGTGGCTGCTCTCATCGGCAATCTGATCATGGGTAACTTCACTCCCGGATTTGCGGGACAGCCCGTAGCTCACACGGACGGACTTTGGAATGCTCTGGGTATGCTGCTTGCAGGCTTTGGCTGTGTTCTTCTGGGGGGCTGTCCCTTACGTCAGCTGATCCTTACCGGTGAAGGCAATACGGACAGTGCCGTAGCCGTACTGGGCCTCATTGTAGGCGCCGCCTTCGCTCACAACTTCGGTCTGGCCTCCAGCGGAGAAGGCCCCACCGCCAACGGTAAGATCGCCGTAATCATCGGCATTATCATTGTAACCGTAATCGCTTGTGCCAATACCTTTGGCAAAAAAGAAAACTGATCAGGAGGTAAGAAAATGAACAAGCTGGATGCAAGAGGACTCTCCTGTCCCGAACCCGTCATCATGATCCAAAAGGCCATGTCCGGTCAGGAAGCTTCCTATGAGATGCTGGTGGACAACTCCACCGCCAAAGAAAACGTGACCCGCTACGCAGAGCATCAGGGCTATTCCGTAGAGGTTCAGACCCAAGGCGGCGACTATCTTCTGGTAATGAAAAAATGATCTGTATCGCCACCTTTTTTTCTCACTTTGGTGCCATTCGTTTCAGACGCTTCTGTACGGGCAAGGGCTGGTCCTCTCAGATCATGCCCGTCCCCCGAGATCTAAGCAGCAGCTGCGGAACGTGTGTACGTTACGAAGATACTTTGAAGGAAACCATATCGGAAGGAGGCGCCGGCGCGCCTCTTTCTGAGGAATATGAGGCTTTCTGCCGATCCATGGAAGAGCTGGAACAGGTGGTGGCCTGTACAGACGCCGGATATCAGGTTTTGTACCGGGCAGAAAATATCTGACAAAAGGAAAACTACCATATGGAAACAGAAGTGAAGCTTACAAAGCTGGCAAGCTGCGCCGGATGCGGTGCCAAGGTGGGCGCCGGAACGCTGGTGCATCTGCTGGAGGGATTTCAGACCCATTACGACCCACGTCTGATCGTGGGATATGACAAAAGCGACGATGCCAGCGTCTATGTGCTGGATGAGGAAAGAGCGTTGGTGCAGACCACCGACTTCTTCCCTCCCATTGTGGACGATCCCTATCTGTATGGACAGATCGCGGCAGCCAATGCCCTCAGTGACGTCTATGCCATGGGCGGCGAACCCAAGCTGGCACTGAATATTATGTGTATTTCCCAGACCATGGAAAAGGATACCGTACAGGAGATCCTGCGGGGCGGTTATGCCAAGGCCTATGAAGCCGGTGCCATCATTACCGGCGGACACACCATTCAGGGCGCAGAACCCATCTACGGTCTTGCTGTCTCCGGTTTCGTGCATCCCGCCAGGGTTCTTACCAACAGCGGAGCAAAGCCCGGGGACGTACTGATCCTGACAAAGCCTCTGGGCATCGGAATCCTGACCACCGCCGCCAAAGCCGGAATGGTGGAGGCAGCCGTACAGGATCGGATCTACCGCCAAATGGCCACTCTCAATAAATATGCCCGTGACATCATGGTAAACTATCCTGTCCACAGCTGTACCGATGTGACAGGCTTCTCCCTGATGGGACACAGCTTTGAAATGGCTCAGGGAAGCAACTGCTGTATCCATCTTATGACACAGTCCGTTCCCTACCATCCGGAAGCCTATGCTCCCGCGGAAATGGGCTTTATCCCGGCAGGCGCCTATCGCAACAGGGAATACGCCCAGGCCGGGGTTACGGTCACCGGCAATGTGACAAGAGCCATGCAGGATATCTGCTACGATCCTCAGACCAGCGGCGGACTGCTGATCGCCCTTCCGGAGAGCTGCGCAAAAGGCTGTCTGGAGGAGTTAAAAGAAGTCGCCGACTCTGCCGCCATCATCGGATATGTGACAGAGCCGGCGGAATATTCGATTTATCTGGAGTAGTCTGATCCACTCGATCCTT
>JAFQLB010000014.1 GCA_017396675.1 Lachnospiraceae bacterium | reverse complement strand
ATCTTTTTGTAAAATAATGTGTTTGGTCATACATTAATTTTACTATAAATCCCTTACTTTTCGAAGTTTGGGATTTATTTTTTTGCATAAAGAAGAAGCTGACGCTCCAACTGAATTAATCAGTTAGTGCGACAGCCCCTTTTTGCTTGTTTCCGATATAAATTGCAATAAATTTCCCGTTTCCTGCTTCCTATCCCCTCTGCCTTACAATCTCATAGGCCAGCACGCCTGCTGCCACAGAGGCGTTCAAGGAATCGATGTCCCCCTTCATGGGAATGGATGCCCTGTAATCACATTTTTCCCGTACCAGACGACTGACCCCCTCTCCTTCATTTCCAACTACCAGACCTATGGGTCCTTTCAGATTCAGTTCATACATGCTGCTTCCGTTCATGTCACCGCAGACAAACCAGAGTCCTTCCTTTTTCAGTTCTTCTATGGTCTTCCCCAGATTGGTCACTCTGGCCACCGGCGTATAATTTATGGCTCCGGCAGAAGTTCTTGCCACCGTAGGTGTCAAACCCACCGCTCTATTTTTGGGAATGATCACACCGTGGACTCCCGCCAGATTGGCGGTACGCAGGATGGCTCCCAGATTATGGGGATCCTCAATGCCGTCAAGCAGCATCAAAAAGGGAGCTTCCCCCTTCTCTTTTGCTCTTTGCAGTATATCCTCCACCTGAGCGTAGCGGTAGGCTGCCGCAACCGCGATGACTCCCTGGTGCTTTCCTGTCTCGGACAGCTGATCCAGCCGCTCTTTGGTCACATATTTGATCATGGTATCCTGCTTTTTGGCTTCCCGCTTGATGCTCAAAACAGGGCCGTCCTGAAGTCCGTCCTGCACATACAGTCGGTCAATGGTCCTTCCGCCGCGAAATGCCTCCAGCACCGGATTTCTGCCTTCGATATTTGTTTCCTGATATGTCATAGCATTCTCCCTATATGGTAAGATTCAGTTTTGCAAGTCCTTCCCTGATCAAATATAAAACTCTGTCTTCCCGATCCGTCAGATATAAATATCCCAGCAGCGCCTCCATACCTGTGGCCTTATGATACTCTGCCAAAGAGGCATTTTTGGCACTGGTAGCGGTCTTGGCATTCCGCCCCCGCCGATACACAGCCTGCTCCTCCCCGGAAAGCATCTCCCACAGCACTTCTGCCATTTGTGCCTGGGTTTTTGCCCGAACAATGTGGCTGTTTTCTTTATGAAGAAGATGATTGTCCTTATTGGCCCGCTGCACCAGCAGAGTTCTGATCACCATGTCAAATACCGCATCCCCCATAAAGGCCAGGGTCAATGGAGAGTAGGTTCGTATATCCTGCGCAGGACAGCCAAACTCCTGTTTTATTTTCTCTAGCAGCATCTTCTTTTCCTCAATATTTCCTGCCCTACGGCTCCTCACATGCTTTGTGCAGGCTCCCATCAGGCTCTCTTCCACTTAACTCCCTCTCTTGTATCTTCCAGCAGGATCCCCTGAGAGAGCAGTTCATTCCTGATCTCATCTGCTCTGGCAAAGTTCTTTTCCTTTCTGGCTGCCTGGCGCTCCGCAATCAGCTGCTCGATACGCGCATCCAGAAGCTCCTCCTTCTTTTCCAGGATCAGACCGCAGATATCCGCCATGGTCTGCAGCTGCTTACGGAGTGCCGTAAGATACTCATGGCTGCTGCTTTCATTTGCATGGATATTGGTGAACTTCACAAATTCAAACATGGCGGCAATGGCATCTGCAGTGTTAAAATCATCCTCCATGGCAGCCTCGTATTTTTTCATATAAGTAGCCGCTTCCTGCAGCTGATGCCGCTCCTGTTGTGTCAAATCATCTGCTTTTGCCTTCTCCTGCAGCTCTCTCAGCTTCTCCGCTGCAGTAAGGATCCGCTCCAGCCCGTTGGAGGCGGCCTCCATCAGCTCCGCCGAGAAATTCAAAGGGCTCCTGTAATGTGCCGAGAGCATAAAAAATCGAAGTACCTGCAGATCGTACTTTTCGCTGATATCCCGTACGGTAAAGAAATTCCCGGCAGACTTTGACATTTTCTTGTTGTCAATATTTAAAAAAGCATTGTGCATCCAGTATCTGGCGAAGGGCTTGCCGTTGGCTGCCTCCGACTGGGCAATTTCATTTTCGTGATGGGGAAATACAAGATCTTCACCTCCCGCATGGATATCGATCTCATCACCCAGGTATCGCTTGCTCATAACACTGCATTCGATGTGCCAGCCGGGACGTCCGTCACACCAGGGAGAATGCCATGCAGGCTCTCCTGCCTTGCGCGGCTTCCACAAGACAAAATCCAACGGATCCTCCTTCTGATCCTCTCCGGATACCAGCAGAGAGCGGTTGCCTCCCCTCAGATCATCCAGATTCTTATGGGACAGCTTCCCGTATCCGCGAAAGCTTCTGGTTCTGAAATATACCGTACCGTCAGCCGCACCGTACGCATGCCCCTTATCGATCAGATCACTGATCATATCCAGCATGCCGTCGATCTCTCTTGTGGCCTTGGGATGGGTCGTGGCAGGACGCACATTCAGCCCTTCCATATCCTTTTTGCATTCCGCAATGTAGCGTTCGGAGATGACCTCAGACTCCACTCCCTCCTCCTGTGCCTTTTTTATGATCTTATCATCCACATCCGTAAAATTGGATACATAGTTGACCTCCAGACCCTTGTACTCCATGTAACGTCTCACCGTATCGAATACGATCATGGGACGGGCATTGCCGATATGGATGAGATTGTATACCGTAGGTCCGCAGACGTACATTTTTACCTTCCCCTCCTCCAGAGGCACAAATTCTTCCTTTTGCTTGGATAATGTGTTATATATTTTCATTTGCTGTTTCCTCCTTTGCTGCCTGTTTTTTCAATTGCTTCAGTTCTGCCTCCAGCTCAAGCAACCGGTTGGTGAGAGCGGTATTGGTCTGCTGCAGCTGCACGATGTCCTCTCTTACGGGATCCGGCAGCATGTGATCCATGGTCTCCTGAGGCAGCGTGTGATTGCCCCTTTTCACCACTCTTCCCGGCACACCTACCACCGTGGAATTGGGCGGTACCTCTTTTAAGACCACACTTCCCGCCCCTACCTTGGAGTTGTCTCCGATGGTAAAGGAGCCCAGGATTTTGGCACCCGCACTGATCATCACATTGTTCCCAAGTGTGGGATGACGTTTGCCGCTCTCCTTTCCCGTTCCTCCCAAAGTGACTCCCTGATACAGGGTACAATTATCCCCCACCACAGTGGTCTCTCCTATGATCACCCCGTTGCCGTGATCGATAAAAAAGCCCTTCCCGATCACAGCCCCGGGATGAATCTCTATTCCCGTTTTTCTCAGAGCTCTCTGAGACACCCATCTGGCAAGGAAGTATTTCTTTTTCAAATACAGCTTATGCGCCAGCCGGTAATGCAGCATCACCTTAAAACTGGGATAGAGAAGCACCTCCCAGGGGGAATGCATGGCCGGATCTCTTTCTCTTATGACCCGAATCTCTTCCTTAATGTATCGTATCATTGGGTTCTGCTCCTTCATAATATATAAAAACTCCATCTCTGATTTAGAGACGAAGTTTATCCGCGGTTCCACTCTATTAGGGTCAAGACCTCACTCAACTCCCGTAACGCAGGTTCTGCGTACTCTATACTATGTCAGAATAAAAAAATCTGTGCGCTTTGTCAAGCGGATTTCCAATATCCATTTTCCTATTTGCCATAGAAGCGATTACCTTCTGTGATAACGTCACGGAAGGAATCGGGATAATCTTTTCTAATAGAACTATCATCATTAGGAGGTAGATAAAATGAAGGTATTAATCATAGGTGGTGTTGCAGGCGGCGCAACGGCGGCCGCAAGACTGAGAAGGCTGGATGAGTCAATGGAGATCGTAATCCTGGAGCGGGGCGGCTATATCAGCTACGCAAACTGCGGTCTTCCCTATTATGTGGGGGATGTCATCAAGGAACGGGAAAATCTGCTGCTGCAGACACCGGAACGAATGAAGGAACGTTTCCGGATCGACGTCCGGGTCAGACATGAGGCCCTTTCCATCAACAAGGAGGAAAAAACGGTTCTCGTCAAAGGCCCTCAGGGAGAATATGAAGAGCCTTACGATGAATTGATCCTGGCTACCGGATCCTCTCCTCTGCGTCCTCCTATCCCCGGCATTGACGGAGAAGGCATCCATACTCTCTGGAATGTGGATGATGTGGATCGCATCCGCAGTCTGGTGGATGAAAAGAAGCCTGCCACAGCAGCCGTTATCGGCGGCGGATTTATCGGCCTGGAGATGGCGGAAAACCTCCATGCCAGAGGCATTCGGGTAGCCCTGGTGGAAGCTCTGGAGCAGGTCATGGCTCCCATTGATCCCGAGATGGCACAGCTTCTTCATGAAAATATGGATATGAACGGGGTTTCCCTGTTTCTGGGAAACGGCGTCAAAAGCTTTGAACGTAAGGACGGGCAAACTCTGATCACTCTGGCAAAGGGAGAGACACTGCTGACGGATATGGTCATTCTGGCCATCGGTGTCAGACCCAACAGTGAACTGGCAGCCAAGGCCGGGCTTGCTCTGAATGAGCGCAGGGGAATTGTGGTAGACAGTAGCATGCATACCTCAGAGCCCCATATCTGGGCCGTGGGGGATGTGACTGAGGTGGATCACCGCATCACCGGGGAACGTACCATGATTCCCCTGGCGGGTCCCGCCAACGAGCAGGGACGGATCGCGGCAAATAATATTTGCGGAGCCAAAGAACAGTACAAAGGCAGTATGGGAGCCTCCGTGGCCAAGGTATTTGACCTGACCGTTGCCACTCTGGGTCTGAATGAGAAATCGCTGAAGGCCAAGGGACTGAAAAAGCATCACGATTATGAGACTGTTCTGATCAGTCAGAAATCTCATGCGGGATACTATCCCATGGCTACCGCTATGTTCCTGAAGCTTTTGTTTGACAGAAAGGGAGTGATCCTGGGCGCTCAGATCGTAGGACAGGAGGGCGTGGATAAACGTCTGGATGTGATCGCCGCCACTGTGGCCAACGGCGGTACGGTGGAGGCCTTAAAGGATCTGGAGCTGTCCTATGCACCGCCCTATTCCTCCGCCAAGGATCCCGTAAACATGCTGGGCTTCGTTGCGGAAAATGTTCTGCAGGGAAAGGTTCGCTTTGTCTCACCTCAGGAGCTTTCCTCTGAACCTGAGGGCAGAACCGTCCTAGATGTGAGTGAAGCAGAGGAACGAACCGTGTTTTCCATTCCCGGTTCCCTTCACATTCCTCTCGGACAGCTGCGGGACCGGCTCCATGAGCTTCCCCGGGATCGGGAGCTGGTATTGTACTGCGCCATCGGCGTACGTTCCTACAACGGCGCAAGGATCCTGATGCAAAAGGGCTTTGAGAACATCAGTGTACTGGAAGGGGGCAGCAGCTTTTATAAGTCTGTCTACCACACACCAAGGACCCGTTGGACCGGGAAACAGGAGCTTTCGGACAAAGGCTCCGGACAGGTGACAGCTCCGGAAAATGTAACCCTACTTGACTGCTGCGGACTGCAGTGTCCGGGTCCCATTATGAAGGTCAGCGCCGCCCTTGCAGCAATGCAGGAGGGCGAGATGCTCTCTGTTTCCGCTACCGACATGGGCTTTGCCAGAGACGTGGAAAGCTGGTGCTGCCGTACCGGGAATACCTATGTAGGCGCCACCCGCCGCGGTCCCGAGCACATTGTAACTCTGAAAAAGGGAACCTCCGGTGCGAAGAGCAGCTCCATCCCTTCGCCGGAAGCCGGTGCTCCCCTGCCCCAGGGTAAGACCATGATCGTCTTTGACGGCGATATGGATAAGGTAATGGCCTCTCTCATCATTGCCAACGGTGCTGCCGCCATGGGGCGCAAGGTCACCATGTTCTACACCTTCTGGGGCTTGAATGCCCTTCGCAGATCCAACAAGGTACATGTAAAGAAAACACTGATAGAGAAGATGTTCGGTGCCATGATGCCTCGGGGACTTGGCAAGCTGAAGCTTTCCAATATGCATATGCTTGGCATGGGCAAATCCATGATGGAGATGGTGATGCGCAAAAAGAACGTAGCCTCACTGGAAGAGCTGATGCAGCAGGCCATGCAAAACGGTGTAAAAATGATCGCCTGTACCATGTCAATGGATGTGATGGGAATCAAGGAAGAGGAGCTTATCGACGGCGTGGAGCTGGCCGGTGTGGCCACCTATCTGGGAGATGCGGAAAACTCCAACGTAAACCTGTTCATTTAAAATATCTTTTTCCTAAGAAAAGGGGGTGCATCCCGCTCCGGTACGGAGCAGGACTGCACCCCTTCAGACGATCTCGTTCAAGGAGATTTCCCGCAAGGGAGAAAGCATTTCCAGCTTCTCTGCCGTCTCTTCCGATATCCTGCCCTCCCTCAGCCACTGAGCCGGCCTCGCTCTTCCAAATACCAGCTCTGTCAGCTCCTCTGTGGAAAGAGCAAGCTCATTTCTCTGTTCTGCCGCCTGCAGGAGACCTTTTCCGGAGGAGGCTTTCAGCAGACGGCCTCCTTCAGGAGAGGACTCCCACAAATAATCTCCGCTGTTTTCCGTGAGAAAATCATCCTCAAGATGCAGCCGCAGCTGCCAGCTCTCCCTGCCTTTTATCCGTGCAAGCATGGCTCCGGGATCCAGAATCCTCCCCATGATGATGGGCTTTTGTCCCTTGACCCGAAAAAAGGCTCCCTTCTCCCAAAGCTCCTTGGATAATATGATGTCCTGAAAATAAGCCTCTTCCTCTTCCGCTGCGTACAAAAAGAATCCCTCCGGTTCTTCTCCCTTCAGCCATACAAATACATCCCCCCGCTGCGCCCTGCTTTCCTTTATCTGGCGCAGATAATAGGCTGTATCTCTGCTTACATAGATCTGCTTTGTACGGAAAAGCTCCTCATTGGCAAACTCTGCCACCCGGCTGCAAAGCCTCTCCCGCTCTCTCTCCGGCATGCCGGACAAACTCTGCAATTCCAGGAAATCCTCCCCTACAGGCACCGGGATTTTTTCCCCCGTACCGCACAAGGGCCGAAGGACCTTCTCCTCCCAGCCGGGATGGGCAGCCTCCCACTCAGGTCGATCATAGATATAGCGAAAGCCAAAGGGGGTATAGATGGCCGGATCCGCGGGCATCAAAAAGACAAAGGGCTTCCCCCCATCTCTCTCCTCCCGCAAGGCGTTCAAAAGGAGACTGCGCATTCTGCCTCTGTGCCGGTATTCCGGCCTGGTGGCAACCCCTACAATATAGGAAAGCAGCTCCCGGCTCTCTCCTATCATAACAGAATAGGGGGTCAGAAACAGCATGGCCTCATAAGGAGCTTCCCCCCATACATAACCGATATTCTCCACCATCTTGTGTCTATAGTAGTATTCCGTAAATTCCGCAGAATCCTCCGAAAAAACCGACTCCCAAAGTTCCCTGGTCTTCAGGCACTGACTGCCCGTGATCCTTCTGATCCGGCTCTTAGCTTCCCTCATTTCCATTCTTCCTCCCGGCCTTCCGTTACTCCTGTCCGGTACTTTCGGAGCCTCCACAGCCCGGACAGCCCACACAACCGGGACATCCGCTGCCTCCCTCTGCCGGCGAATCGTAGAGTCGGATGGGACTTTCCAGCAAACAGACGGCCTGCGCCGCAATCCCCTCGCCACTTCCCGTAAACCCCAGCCCTTCCTCGGTGGTAGCCTTGACACTCACCTGCGCAGGCGAAATCTGCAGAGCCGCTGCAATGTTTTCTCTCATCTCATCGATAAAGGGACGCATTTTAGGCGCTTGGGCAATAATCGTGGCATCAATATTTTCCACAAACAGACATTCTTCTTCCACCAGCTCTCCCACTCGGGCAAGGAGCTTTAAACTGTCGGCACCCTTCCACTGAGGATCCGTATCCGGAAAATGCTTTCCGATATCTCCCAAAGCCGCTGCTCCCAGCAGTGCGTCGCTGATGGCGTGCAGCAAAACATCCGCATCCGAATGTCCCAGCAGCCCCTTTTCATAGGGGATTTTGACTCCTCCTATGATCAAATCTCTGCCTTCAGTCAGTTTGTGAACGTCATATCCCATTCCAATTCGCATAATATCCTCCTACCTGTTATCTGTCTAATTTTTTACTTTGGAGAGGCTTCTTCCTCCCAGTACCCCCACGACCATCAACGCCGGAAAAATGACCGCCGCCAGAATTCCCATTTTCAGGTCTTCACCCCACATACCGGAAACGATTCCCACAAAGGTAGGTCCCACAGAGCAGCCCAGGTCACCGGCCAGAGCCAGCAAAATAAACAGGGCTGTTCCTCCTCGTTTCAGAGCGCCTCCTGCCAGACTCACCGTGCCCGGCCACAGGATTCCTACCGCAAGTCCACTGATCATACAGCCTGCCAGCCCCACTCCGGGACTTTCCATAAGACCGATCATGAGAAAGGAGCCTCCGCACAGAAGGCTGCTTCCCAGAATGAAGGTATCCAGCCTGATCCGTTCTCCCCATTTTCCGTAAAAGACCCGGCTGATCCCCATGCACATGGCAAATCCCATGGGGCCTGCCAGATCTCCCACCACCTTGGGCAGACCAAAGCTCTTTTCTGCCATGGCAGAAGCCCACTGTGCAATAGAATGCTCGGCAGCTCCACCACACAGCATCATCATAAAGAAGATCAGAAATACCGGCGCGGAAAATAATTCTCTTACTCCCATGCCCCGTTCTCCCTCGGGAAGCAGGGACGGTACTGGCAGCTTCAGGAAAAACAAACCGTTGCACAGGGGTACCGCCGCCCACAAAAGTGCCATCCATTGCCAGTGACGGATACCTGCGATATAAAAAAACAGGGTGGATAGGGCAATCACAGCCGCATGTCCCCAGCAATAAAAGGAATGCAGCAGGCTCATGGTCTTTTCTTTATTCTCCGTAGGACAGGCTTCCACCACAGGACTTACCACTACCTCCAGCAGACCTCCCCCCAAGGCATACAGCAGAACCGCTGCCACAATTCCCACATAAGGATCCGTACATCGATCCGGCACCAGAGCAAGTACCACAAAGCCTGCCGCCGCAAATCCGTGAGCCAGCAGCATGGTGGCTTTGTACCCGATCCTGTCCACAAATCCCAGGGCCAGTATATCGATCAGCAGCTGTGTTCCGAAATTGATGGTTACCAGCAATGTGATCTTTTCCCAGGAAATTCCGTAGGTACTCTGAAATGTCAGAAACAGCAGCGGAAAAAAGTTATTGACAATAGCCTGTACCACATAACCCACAAAACAGGCTGTCACTGTCCTGTTGTAATCTTGCTCCATGAAACTATCCTCAACAGCCAAATATGGCAGCTGCCCCCTCTTCTTTTGCATGTTCACATGTTCACATTTTCACATTTTCGTATGTTCACATTTTCACATGCATCATACAATATTCGCCACTCTCTTGCAAGAGGTATGCCGGATGCAGATCTCCCCTTTTGTCACCGGCCCATCATACGCGATTTTCAATCGTGGAGTCAGCTATGGATTTTTTGCCCTAATTGTGCTACGATGAAACACAGAAAGCAACCGGCGTCTCCGGTGATTATCCCACACGCCGCAATCCTAAGGAGGAGTTCCCATGGTACCAAACGATCCCGTAATGCTGTTGTCCTTCCTGAATCTGAAATTGAGAGACCACTATTCCTCATTGGAAGACCTTTGTGAAGATCTGGATCTGGACAAAGAAGAAATAACAAAAAAACTGGCTGCCATCGACTATCGTTACGACAGGGACGGCAACCGGTTTGTGGCAGTGTGATTGCCGTCTCCTGACAGGCACGTATATCCCCTTGTCAAGAGACGGCAGTTATTACAAAATCTTCAGGTAAGCCTCTGTTCTATCAAAGCACGGCCCTCTCCACCTCCGCTTCCAAGCCATTTCCCGCTTCATTTAACGCGATCCGGATCACATCCCCCGGTGCCACCCCATCCGCCAGGATCAGTCTGGCAGCCAGCGTTTCCACATTTTTTTGTACAAATCGTTTCAAGGGTCTTGCACCGTATACGGGATCATATCCCTCCGATACGATATAGTCGGCAGCCTCGGGCGTAACGGCAATGGACAGGTTGCGGTCTGCCAGCCGGGCGTTCAGATCTGCCACGATCAGTTCGATAATTCCTCCGATGTCCTCCTTCGTCAAAGGCTTAAACAATATGGTTTCATCCAGACGATTGAGGAATTCGGGTCTGAAGGAGCGCCGCAGTTCTTCCATCACCGCAGTCTTTGCCTCTTCTTCTATCTGTCCGTCCTCACGGATCCCATCCAGCAAATATCCGGCTCCGATGTTGGAGGTCATGATCAGGATGGTATTCTTAAAATCTACCGTTCTGCCCTGGGAATCTGTGATCCGCCCGTCATCCAGTACCTGCAGGAGTACATTGAATACATCGGGATGTGCCTTCTCAATTTCATCAAACAATACCACTGCGTACGGCTTTCTCCGCACAGCCTCCGTCAGCTGACCACCCTCCTCATATCCCACATATCCGGGAGGCGCTCCGATCAGTCTGGAAACGGAAAACTTTTCCATATACTCACTCATATCAATGCGGATCATATTATTTTCATCATCAAACAATGCTTCTGCCAACGCTTTGGCCAGCTCTGTTTTTCCCACACCCGTAGGCCCCAAAAACAGGAAGGAACCGATGGGCTTTTCAGGATCCTTGATTCCGGCCTTGGAACGGATGATGGCCTCTGTTACGAGACGTACGCCCTCTTCCTGTCCGATCACTCTGCGGTGCAGCTGATGATCCAGCTGCAGCGTTTTGTTTCTCTCGCTCTCTGTCAGCTTTGTCACGGGAATTCCGCTCCAGCGGGAAACAATTCTGGCTATCTCCTCATCGGAAACACTTTCATGCACCAGAGAGAATTCCGTCTCTCTGATCTTTGCTTCCTCTGCTTCCAGCTGTCTCTTCAGTGCGGGAAGCCTTCCGTAACTTAATTCCGCCGCTTTTTCATAATCCCCTTCCCGTTCTGCGATCTGAATCTGATCGTTCATGGCTTCGATTTCCTCCCGCAGATCCGACAATCTTTCTACGGAAGCCTTTTCGTTCTCCCACTGCGCCGACCGGTTATTAAACTCTTCCTTCAGCTCCGCCAGTTCCTTCTGCAGGGATTGCAGCCGTTCCTTGCTGAGTCTGTCATCCTCCTTTTTCAGAGCAGCTTCCTCAATCTCCATCTGCATCACCCTGCGGCGCAGTTCATCCACCTCCGTAGGCATGGAATCCAGCTCTGTCTTGATCAATGCACAGGCTTCATCTACCAGATCAATGGCTTTATCCGGCAGAAACCGGTCGGAAATATACCGGTTGGATAACACCGCAGCGCTGACAAGGGCGGTATCCATGATCTTAACGCCGTGGTAGACCTCGTAACGTTCCTTCAGTCCTCTTAAAATGGAGATGGTATCCTCTACCGTGGGTTCCTCCACCATTACCGGCTGAAAACGTCTCTCCAGAGCAGAGTCCTTTTCGATATATTTGCGGTATTCATCAAGGGTGGTGGCGCCGATACAGTGCAGCTCCCCTCTGGCCAGCATCGGCTTTAACATATTGCCCGCATCCAAGGCGCCCTCTGTCTTACCGGCACCCACTATGGTATGCAGTTCATCAATGAACAGGAGAATCTGTCCATTGCTGTTTTTCACATCTTCCAAAACAGCCTTCAGACGCTCTTCAAATTCACCTCGATATTTTGCTCCCGCGATCAGTGCTCCCATATCCAGCGCAAAAATCTTCTTATCCTTCAAGCCTCCCGGTACGTCTCCCCGGACAATTCTCTGAGCCAGCCCTTCTACCACAGCTGTCTTACCCACACCAGGCTCTCCGATCAGAACCGGGTTATTCTTCGTCTTACGGGAAAGAATCCGGATGACATTGCGGATCTCGCCGTCTCTTCCGATGACGGGATCCAGCTTCTGATTTCTGGCCTTTTCCACCAGATCCTGTCCGTATTTTTCCAGAGAATCATAGGTAGCCTCGGGATTATCACCGGTTACCCTCTGATTGCCCCTCACCGTGGAAAGAGCCTGCAAAAATCGTTCCCTGTTGATCCCGTACTCTCTGAAGATCTCCCTTGCTTCCCGATTGGGATAGCGCAGCATAGACAGGAACAAATGCTCTACAGACACATATTCGTCTCCCATCTGACCGGCCTCATCTTCTGCACTGATCAATACCTTATTCAGATCCTTACCCATATAAATCTGACCGCCCTGCACCTTTACACGCTTTTGCAGTGCCTGTTCACAGCGATTTATAAAATGCTCCTTGCTGATCTCCATTTTTTCGATCAGTTTTAAAATCAGACTGTCTTCGATGGTCAGCAGACTGTACAGCAAATGCTCCTGCTCGATCTCCTGATTCCCGTATTCATATGCCAGCTTCTCGCAGCGTTCCACTGCCTGCATGGATTTCTGTGTAAATTTCGATATATTCATAGCAATCCTCCTCAACATAGTATTCTCAAAACATCCGAAAATACAGATCTCTTTTCATTGTTCTACCTTGTTTATAACACCGATTGTTAGCACTGTCAAGAGGTGAGTGCTAATACAATTCTAAAATTATTGTAAACAAGGGAGTTGTAAGAATTGATATTGCCTCATTTGCCGCTTTTTAGAACGCAGACAACAGAAACTATGTCAAGCCGGATAAAAACAGAATTAGCAATCAGCATATACCTCTTGCGTCCTGCTGACGGATATGCTATATTAGAGACATAAAAGGAACAACCGCCCACAAGGTGGGTTGACCAGTTAAATGAGTAGAAAATCCACCCCGTCACCGGTCAAAGTTCAGGGGTGGTTTTTCTATGTAGCCTTACTTACAAAACGTAAAGACGAATGTAAGCAATGCCAAAAGGAATAAGCCAAAACTCAGCAAATCCTTGAAATCAAATTGATTTCCCATAGGCATCACCCCCATTCTATACAAATGAGAGATCAGCCCACCCTGCAACACGGTTTTCCGTTATCATTCTAACACACTACCGTTATTTCATCAATCAGTATTTCCTTAGATAAATATCAAACCACAGAACAGAATCCATATATTCATACCTTGCCGCCATATCCTCCGGAACATGCTCGGAAAGAGTACGGCCGGAGATCACCGCAAGCGCATGGTTTTCTCCGTAATGCTCCCAGTTTGCAGCGGAAAAGTAGTCACAAATACTTACGTGGAAGGACTGTACATCCGACAAATAGACTCCGTATCTCTTATTCCGATCTATTGCCCTGCAAAACTGAAAGCTCTCCTTATCATCCAGAAAAATAACTGAATCCACCTCCAGTGTGCGGGCATATTCACAAAACTCTACCGCGTAAGCGGAACGATCCCAGCTCTCATGCACGCGCATGTTATTACCATAGACAAGAATCAGACCGCATATCATCAGAACGGCAGATGCAATCCTTGTTTGGAATCTGCTCCATTTTTTGTTCTCTTCCGTAAGGAACGGACCGATCAGCAAAAGACAGGGAAAGGCTCCCATCAGCAAATATCTGTATTCCGTATGGGCATTCCCCGGATATCTTGCATCCGCCAGGAAAAGGATGAAAAAGTTCCATGCAAACAGCATGGATAACGCGGAAGGAAGAAAACCATCATACTGCGATATTCCTCTGTGAGACAGCAAGCGATTCTTTACGGTAAGTATGAAAATCCACAGCAATGCCAGCACAAAGACATATTTTATACAATAGATAATGCCGGATACCGACAATACCTGAAGCTCTTCTCCCGGCACTGCACCAAAAATCTGAAAAAGTCCTCCCACGCATGCATCCAGATTGGCTGCATGATTCCCCAATCTGGTTACACTCATCACTCTGCCTGCCCCCGGATATACATATCCGTGTAACAGCATTCCGACAGCCGTCACTGCTGCGGTACCTGCAGCGATTACAATCAATTCTCTGTCATAGGTATGCTTCCATTCTCCTGTCACAAATGCCCGCAGCAGCAAACAAAAGAAAACCGGGAAAATACCGCATAGTACCGCATATGTACCGGTGGAGAACACCGTGGCAAACAGCAACAAAAGATAGATACCCCCAACAAAAGCCGTAAGCATCCTGTCCCGGCAGGTGTATGACCCTCCCCTCAGCGTCATTGACAGCAGAAGCAGCAAAAGAAGGGGCACCAGTACCTTTACCGAGTAGCAGGAGCCACCGAAGAACATCATGTTGAAATAATCCAGCATCCCAAAGGAATGAGGCGAGATTACCAGTGCCATGGTCATATAGATATATGCTTTATCCACTCCTTCATTCTTCAGCAGCAAATAGATAACCACCAGATACAGCAGTGTCAAAAGAATATTGGAAAGACCCACTGCCGTAAACAAATCTCCCGTCAGAAAAAACAGCGGAAGTGCAAAAAGAAAGGCTCCGTCCAATTCCAGAGAGGTGGTATGATTCCAATCCGGAAGTATCAGCGTTCCCCGTTCCAAAACCTCCTCAAAATGAAAAAAAGTGCTGGCCAGATCCGCATCCAAAGAACCTCTTAGATCCCTTAGATTAAAGACGCACACAAGACAAAACTGTACTGCCAGCAATATTAAAAAAGGAATTTGATTAAATTTTATATTCTTCTTTTCCATATATCCCGTCTCATCTCATATTTGTCCGTCATATGTAGGACATTTTTAATAATTGTACATCATATGATGTACACTGTCAACGAGGTGATGGAATTGGGATATTATCCGAGACTAAGGGATCTGAGAGAAGACAGGGATTTGTCCATCAGAAAGCTTGCCGACTTGCTTCATATGCAGAGAACTACCTACCACAATTACGAAACGGGGAAGAGAGAGCTTCCCTTTGAGCTGGCTGTTACGCTTGCCAAATTCTACAATGTCTCTCTGGACTATATCGGAGGTCTGACCAATGATACCACTCCGGCAAATAAACGTTAAAATGCGGCAGAAGCGTGAAGCAAGGCTCTCTGCCGCATTATTTTTTAAATTATCATTGTATTTTTGTCAAAATTTTAATATACTGATGACAGAGTGCAACATAGTGAAAACATGTGTACACGAAAAACAAAATCGCGAGGAGTACTATGAAATCCCTGCAAGTCAAACTGATTGCTTTGATAATATCCTGCATTGTTCTGTGTGCCACCCTCATCGGCGGGATCAGTGTCTATGCCGCCATAGAGGTTTCCGATGAAGATTCTGCTCAGATTCTCACACTTTTGTGTCGGGAGAGGGCCGCACGACTGGATTCCAATTTTGCCTACGTGGAACAATCCGTGAATTCTCTTTCGGAGGATGTATTGGCACACGTGGAAAGCGCCGCGCGGCTGGAGGCGGATCCTGCCTATGTGGATGAGATTTCCGCCCATATGGAACCCATTCTGAAAAATGCGGCAGAGCATACATTGGGAGCCATGAGTATCTATCTGCGCTTCGATCCACAGATGACCTATCCCACTTCGGGTCTGTTTCTTACAAAGGTGACATCCGATGGAACCTACCGCAATGAGATTCCCACGGATCTGTCCTTGTATGAGAAGGATGACACGGAGCGTGTGGGCTGGTATTATCAACCCGTAGAACAAGGCAGCCCCGTATGGATGGCTCCCTATTTGAATGAAAATATCAATGTTTTTATGATTTCCTATGTGGTTCCCCTTTACAAGGAAGGGTGCTGCATCGGAGTCCTTGGTATGGACATCGACTGTACCATGCTGGAGGAATATGTGAAGGAAGTGCAGGTCTATGAGACGGGACATGCCTTCTTTGTGGATGGGGACGGCGAATTCCACTACCATCCCCAGCACGGAACGGACCAGTGGATGAGCGATATCCCGGAGGAACTGCTTCCTGTCCAGGATATCATTCTGGGTGAGGATCAGTCTGACGGATTATTCTCCTATGTCTGGGACGGACAGCACATGTCCATGACCTTTGAACCTCTTAAGAGCGGCATGGTTCTTGTCATTACCGCACCCCAGGAGGAGATCAATGCAGGGCGGAACCTGCTGCTGATGAACATCCTTTTAACCACCTTGGTGATCACCGTCTTTTCTGTATTTGTCACCGTTTTGGTTACCAGACGGATCGTACAGCCTCTGCGGAGACTGAGCAAGGCTGCCTATCATATTGCACTGGGTGATTACCTCAATGTGGAGATCCCCCATGTAGACAGCGAGGATGAGATTGGTGTGCTGTCAGCAGCCCTGCAGGAGGCTGTGATCCACCTCCAGTGGCATGTAGCCAATCTCAGCAACAAGAGCTATCGGGACGCCCTTACGGGCGTGAAAAACCGTGCCGCATGGCAGGAGGATGAAGCCTCCTGGAATGAAAAAATCGCTTCCCAGTGTCCTCCTTTCGGTGTCATTGTCTTCGATATTAACGGCTTGAAAAAAGTCAATGACACACTGGGACATGAAATGGGCGACCAGCTGATCAAGAATGCCTGTATACTGATTTGTAAGACCTACTCCCACAGCCCTGTTTACCGCATTGGCGGAGATGAGTTTTCTGTCATCCTCTCCGGTGCCGACCTGGAAAACAGGGATGCTCTGCGAGAGGAGCTGTCTCAGGCTATCCTGACCCAGGAGTTGGAGCCTCGGGTATCCGTTGCTTACGGATTATCCCTGTATGAAGAGGGCAAGGATACCTCCTTTGCAGATGTATTCCACCGTGCGGATGTGGCCATGTATGAAAACAAAGCTCTTATGAAGCAGCAGCGGACGGATTAGAAGCCTCTATGATCAATCGAATCAATCGAAATTCCTTATTAAAATTAATATTGATTCTTTTTGCCCTGGTATTTATCGCTGCCGGTCTCAGCTTTCTTTTTCGGCAAGGCTCCATGACCTTGGAGGAGTACGCCCTGAAGCATCCCGTTCAGCCCCAGGACAATAACGAAAACAGGGATTCTGTCTCCTCTGACAGAATCCCTTCTCATGTTTCTTCAAATAACGCAGGCACTACTGTTTCCGCAAATAACGCAGGAGCTACTGTTTCCTCAAATGAATCCGTTTCCGGGGAGCTTATGGGAAAACGCCTGAACGCAGACTCCATGATCAGTCAGCGAATCGTCTATACCGATGATTTTTACTACGAACCTCTTTCCGATGCGCTGATGGCTGCCATGGAAGGAATCTCCTATCCTGCTTTCGATTCCTTAGAAGAGGAGCCTGCCGTTGCATACGAAGATCTTCGCTATGTTCACCTGCTCCATTATGATTTCCACGGTAATGTGGCAGAAGGAGAGCTGATCTGCAATGCTTCCGTTGCACAGGATTTCGTGGAAATCTTTCATACCTTATATCAGAATATGTACCGGATCGAAAAGATCCTGCTCATCGATGTATACGGAGGAGATGATACGGCATCCATGGAGGACAACAACACCTCCTGCTTTAACTACCGTACCGTGGAGGGCAGTACCTCACTCTCCAAGCACGCTCTTGGACTTGCCATCGACATCAACCCTTTTTATAACCCTTACGTCACCTACCCGGAGGGACAGGTACGCATTTCTCCCCGGGGCTCTGAGATCTATGCTGACAGAAGCCGGGAGTTTCCTTATAAAATCGATGAAAACGATCTGTGCTATAAGCTCTTTACAGAGCGCGGCTTTCTCTGGGGCGGCAACTGGAACAGCATGAAGGACTACCAGCATTTTCAGAAGATCACATAAAGGCATTGGCCATGCCAAGCACCAGGGCCGCTGTCGCCGTGATACGAGCGATGAGAAGCTTTTTCTCCTCTCCTTTACTCATGCGTTCCAGCACAAAGGCTGCAACGCTGATGCAGCCCAGTACAACGGCAAAGGCCGTCTTCCCGGACAACAGAAGAGAGCCGATCCTGGCACCCACGGTAGCGGTATAAATGCCCAGTACCACGGTCACGTAAAAGCCGGCCTTACGAATTCCCTCCCGTTTTGAAAGAAACATCAGGCATATAGCCGCCAAACCTGCCACTGCCAGTACAGCAAAAACCACTACCAGCATATCCAAAAAATCATTCATTTTCATTTCCTCACTTTCATCCTGTCATCAAGTATTTTGCCATTTTTTCATTTGTGCTTAAATGATCATAGAAACCGCAAGACTTCATTTTCAAAAAAATTCACTCTTTCATGGCTGTGCTTGGGATACACAAGATGACGCTTGTCACAGGCTGCTTCTCTGAAAATAGCGTATTGAGAGGCAGGCTCCGACACACCGTCCATACATCCTGTACCCAGCAGCAGTCTCCCCCGCAGCCGGGAGGCAAAATGGATCAGATCCAGATAATCCCCATTGTCCCAAACCGGCACAGCTCCCTCCCTGCATAATCGTCTGCAGTCTCCCGGCAAGGGTCCATAGGCGGCACAGCTCACCTCACTTCCCGCAAATGCTGCCGCCGCTATGGCAAGTCCTCCTCCCAGACCCTCTCCCCAGAAGGCCTGTCGGTCCTTTGCCACATAGTCCTGATGGCGCATGGTCTCGGTGAGAAGCAGTGCATCCCGGAAGCATGCTTCCAGTTCTCCACTGTCCAGCTCTGTGATGCTTTCCACTGCCGGAAGTCGGTTTTCCATCGCCACGACTCCATAGCCCAGCGTCACAAAGCGCATCATATGGTGCCAGCCGCGCACACCGCGACCCAGATCATGAAACATAAACACCGTCGGACAGGCGCCTTTCCTGTTCCCCTTCCCGTCAGACGGATACAGCAATCCGGCCCTGATCTGCCCCTCTCCCCATGTCAGTTGGGCCGTCTCACAAAGAACCCCCGGCAGCCTCGGCAGCTGCACATCGATATGCACCGAAACCTCTGTCCATTGTCTGATGCTCTTTTCCCAATATGCATCAAAGTCCTCCGGCCTCCGGCTCTCTCCGGTATGCTTCTCCCACGCCTTCATCCTCTCTGCCAGAGTCTCTCCGCCGGAACCAAACCCTCCGGGCAGCCGGAGGGACAGATTCACCGGTGCGTGCGCCGGCTTCCGGGGCGATGCTCCGGGGAATATCCGCTCTCTTACAGTCCCATCTTCTTTCTCACCGTCTGAAGAAGCCTGAAGGAAAAATTCCAGGGTCAAATCGTCAAATTCCTGCAATTCCTCATGACCGTAGCCGGGATATAAAAGCCGCTTTTTGGGACATTGCAGGCGATTGTATACGGCACATTGGGTGACGGGCGGACAGATCCGGTCTTCAAGACCCGTCGCAAACAACACAGGGCATAGTACCATGGGCGCAAAATTTTTGGTATCGATGTAGCCCAGCTGTTTCATCCAACGTCCCCGCTTCTTCCCCTCCGGGTCAAACCAACGGGAATAATATCTGAGTCCCTCATAGGCCACTGCATCGGCGTCCATTTCCCAGATCCTTTCAAAATCACTGAGGAACGGATACTGTATGGCTGCGGCCCGGATCAGATCAGGATTTAATGCCGCACATGCAAGTCCCTGGGCGCCTCCCTGAGATCCTCCGCTCACAAACACCTTCTCCGGGCAGATTTCCTCCAGTCTCTTTACAATTCTGCATAAGATCCGAATATTCTGGTAGAGACGGACGTAATACATATCCTCCGGTCTGCCGTCCAGTCCCGCTACGATATGACCTGCCACTGTCGTACCCTCATAGCCCCCCGCATCATGGCTGCCGCCGCCCTGTCCGGGACAGTCCATGGACAGCACCGCATACCCCACGGCGGCGTAGGAAGACAGCTCCAGCCAGCTTCTTCCGGCACCCGGGTATCCGTGAAACTGCAGGATCAGCGGCAGTTTTTCCTGTGACGTCGGAAGAATGTATTTGGCATACATCTTTTCTCCCCGGATCCCCGTAAAAAAAAGCTCCCGATACAGGCAGGACGCCCTGTCTCCCACAGGAGCCGTCTCTATCCTGTATTCCAAAGAAACTTCCTCTGCTTCCTTCATCCGTTCCGCCCAGAACCCGGAAAAATCCTCCGGCTCCGGCGTCATTCCCGTGTATCCCGCCCACGCTTTTATCTCTTCCGCTGTCATGACCCACCTCCTTTACTGCGTTCCCGTCAGCAGCTTCCCCTTGATCTGATCTGTTAAAATAGCGCCAAATGTTCTGGAATCCGCCGAAACATCACGGTTGTCACCCATCACAAAGACACTGTTTGCTTCCACCCGATAAGGATAGTCCAGCAGTTCCTCCCGGCCATAGGTCCTTCCCGCTATGTAAGGCTCTGACAGCAGTTCTTCATTAAGGTATACGCCATCCTCCCGGATATCTATCACATCTCCCTCCACGGCGATGATACGCTTCACATAATACTCTCCGGAGGGCATCTTGATGGACACCAGATCTCCTCTCTCATATCCTGTCCCCACTCTCACATAAAATACCAAATCTCCGTTCTGTAATGTGGGCTGCATGGAATCTCCGTCCACCACGGAAACACCCACCAGAAAATTAAAGACGAGGATTGCCAGCACCACTGCAATCACCGCTTCCTTGGCCGTTTTCAGCCAGTCCAGTTTTTTTCCGTCGTACTTACTTAATATACGCTTTTTCATCCTGTACTCTACCTTGATTTTCTCGTTCTTAGGGGTCTTTGCTTCATCATAATATAGGAATCCAGATCGGCACAGGGTGCGGTAAAACAAAATCCGTAAATTGTCATTTCTTCCCGCTTCTCTATCCGAACCAATCTGCCGGTCAGCTTCATATCAAAGCCCTGATCCGAAAAAGTGGCGGTCAGCGTATCGCCAATGGCTGCCGTAAGATCCTTCTTCGTGGTGGACAGTCCAAAGCCGGAATGGCTGATGTCCCGAACCGTGACCGAGGAGAGCTGTTCGTGATTGGTTCTGGCAAATACTCCCACGGAAACCCGAAAGGAATTACGCCGATTCAGCTTGACGCCGGTTTTGGAGGGAACCCGCAGAACATACCAGCCCTTGTGCAGAACAATCCTGACATGGTGCCAATAGTAGGGCGGAGACTTCTCCGGCGTGTATTCCAGGTGAACCCGTACCTTTTCAAAGCTCAGCGGTTTGCCGGTATCGTAGAACAGCCGGATCACCGCCGTCATATCATCCAGATACTTCTTGATTTCTGCCTCTATTCTGAACTCTGTTTTTGTTTTCTCGGAATGAATGCACAAGGAAACCTTTGATTCCGTACCGATATTTGCAAATTCCATGGCCAAGGCAACCCTCCCGTTCCTTTGTCCTGCGTGGGCTTATCGTCTCTTGACATGAGTATACACGCCTCAAGAGATGGTATCGACCCATTATAACACAGCTTACAAAAAAAGACATCCCAAAAAAGAGCCTGTGATCCTAAAATATGACAGAATCACAGGCTCTCTTTATATACTTGATCTTAACTTATGCCTCTACCGCTCCATCGGCAAGCCCGGAGACAGCCGCAGCCGTGGCTGCCTGCCTGCTTTCCTCCAGCTTCTCATACCTCTCTGTCAGCTCCTTTTCCTCCTTCTTCATCTTGCGATGCCGAATGAAGAATACGAGAACTGTTCCGATCAGCACGATCAGCGCCAGCAGAGCCCACCAGTCGAATACGATGACGGTGTGTGCCAGTATATCACTCAAACTATTGTGCATTTCTCTCCTCCTTATGCGCTGATGGTTTCTCCGATTTTACCTTCCAGGCGTTCCTCCTGCTCCTTGACAAAATCCTTTTCACGCTTTCTCTGGTTCCTCCAATGAACCAGACCCGTAACGATCATCAAAAGACCTACCAGAAACGCCGGAGGCGTCCAGAAGCATACAGCCCAGCTGTCATGAAACAAAGCGTATAATTGACCCCACATTGTTCTCTCCTCCTTATCTTCCGTAACCGTTATATTCGTCATCCTCCAGCTTCTCGCGCAGCTCGAAGATTCTTACCTGAATGGCTTTCATATCCTTGGTATAGAACAGCATGATCAGCATGGCTCCCAGCATGAACAGCAGCGGGAGAATATTGCAGAAATGCTCAAACAGATCAATGTCCGCCAAAGGTGTTTCCGTATCTTCAATGGTAACCAGCTCTACATTGCCCGCGTCATCCACTGTAGCCTGTACCGCTACCGGTGTGGGAGGTACGGGTACCGGATCCGGTGTTACCGGCGTAACCGCAGGGGGTACGACGGGATCGGGTTCAGGACCCGGCTCTACGGGAGGTACGGGATCTGCCGGATCTGCAGGATCTACGGGAGGTACAGGATCCACGGGATCCGCCGGATCTGTCGGTACAGGTACCGGTACGGGATTGGCCAGGTAGGTAACGGTGAGTACCATGTCACCCGTCATAACCGCCTCTACTCTGCTGATATCGTAGGTATAGCCCTCAATCACCGGGGAATCCACGGATACTGTCTCATTATAGCCGTACAGTCCCGTGAAGGGCTCTGCCGCCTGAGATCCGTCACTGTAGACATAGTTGACGGTAAGCTGATAGCTTTCCTCCACCGTCAGGACTCCGTATTCCTTTGTTACAATATAGTTTTTATTCAGGAAATCCCTGCCGCTTTCATCCGTCACCTCAAAGGTATTTTCCCCGGGAGAGGTGGCTCTGCTGACATTTCCCGTCATCGTGTACTTAATACCTGCACTCTCATCCCAAGCCGCATCTACAAAGCTGCCTTCCGCCACGTATACCATTCCGTCCGCCCAAACAGGTGTAAATACCGTATCCTTAGGTGCATCCAGATAGCTGATATCGATGGATCTGAGTGTAATGGGCCGCTTAAGGATGGTCAGCGATCCGTCGGTGGTTCTGAATTCCACATCATAGTTGGTATTGATGTTTTTAAAGTTTACGATATCCAGAGGGAAGGTCCAGGAACCGGGATAAGTCTGGTTGATCCAGGATACATTTCTCTCAAAATCCGCCTCTGTATATTCCGTTGCCGGAGTACCGTCAGGATAGGAGATCGTCACATCGTAGCCAACTCCCTTGGTCCATCCGTCATACACCTCAGTCACATGGCGGCCGTCGATCTCTACCAACACTCTGGCAGGCTGAACGGTCAGCTTACCATCCGTCACGCGGATCTCCACATCCTTAAAATTAGGATTTACATTCCTGAATGCATCTGCCGTAAGACCCATGGGGTATTCTCCCACATCGGTGCCTGAGGCCGACGCCTCAATACGGGATACGGTTACCTGCAGATCCTCCTCCGTGTATGCTCCGCCATCCTCCTGGATGATCCGGATGTCGTAGCCGGATACGGACTGCTCCTTACCGGTGTAGCTAACGGTATCCGTATTTCCCGTGATTTCTACCACTACGCTGCCGGGAGAAGTGATCTCCAGAATTCCCGGCTGATACTCAATGTCGTAATTGGTTGCGTAATAGCTGTCAAACTCCGGATTGGATCTGGGCTTGTTGGCAATCTCATAGTCAAACCCGTTTTCCATACGCATGACATCCGCATCCGTTCCGTTGTAAGCAAAGTTCCAGTATTTGATTCCGCCTCCTGCATTCTGGGACTCGTCCAGATCCACAGGCGCCCATCCGTCTCCGGTCACTGTCACCGTATCATAGCCCGTAATGGGAGCTCCGTCATATACCTTGGTGATGGACGGGGAAGTCAGAATCACTTTTCTCTTTTCTATGGTGAGGCTGCCCTTACGCACCAGCACCTCAAATAATCCGGTAACGTCAGTTCCCTGTGCATCCAAGACGCGGTGATTGTCAGGCAGCTCCGGCAAAACCTCATAGGTTCCGGCGTCGGTTCCCGTACCGACGGTCGTCACACCCTCTACGGTGTAGGTCACATCGCCCTTTGCTGTCTCCACGGTAACGGTGTTGCTTACCAGACCCGTCACCCTCTTTTCACTGCCGTCAAACAGGAAGGTATCACTGTTTGCCGTCACAGTCAGAATCTGCTTCTCCTCAGGCTCCGTAACGGAAAGTGTTCCGAATTGACGGCCGATGTTATAATTCGAATCCTTAAACTCACTTCCATCCTCGTTGACTACCGTAAAGGTATTATCTACACTCTCGATTCCTGTCACGGAGGCGGGATAGGTGATGCTGGCACTTTCGTCAAAGGCATAGCGGATCTTCTCCGTTCCCAGCCATCCGTCACCATAGGTTCCCTGCCATACATCCTCCTGTGTATTTCTGGTCAGAGGGGTTCCGTCAAACTCCTTGGTATCTGTTGCGGAGACAAGGATAATTTGTCTCTGCTTGATGGTCAGTGTGCCCTCCTCCCGTGTTACGATATAGTTGGCACTGACGTTGCTTCCCTGGGCATCCCGGATGTAAATACTGTTTTCCGTGATTACACTTGCCTGCGGTGAATCCACAACGTTTGTCACACTGCCGGTCACCTCTGCTTCCACTGTGTGTCCGGCCAACAGCCCTGTGGCTCCCTCATAGACCACATCCACCTCTGCAGGCGCTTCCAGAGGCGTTCCGTCATACACCTTATAGGCATTCCGTGCCTTCACGGTAATGGCTCTCTTCTCAATGGTCAGACTTCCGTCCTCCACCACAAAGGTCACATTGGCAAAATTGTCATTGGTATTGACAAAGCCCTCTGCCGTAAGACCCATAGGATAGTCTTCTCCCGCTTCCGTTGCAGTCACTTCGGCGGTTCCGTTATAGACGAAGTCATTTGCCGTATAGGCTTCATGGCTGATGCTTACCACTTCGTAGCCGGAAACACTCTTCTGTGTTCCGTCGTAGGTAAAGGTGGCGCTGTTTCCGCGAAGGGTTACAACCACCGCTTCCTGAATGGGCTCAACGGTCAATCCGCCGTCCGTTACCACAAACTTCACGTTGTCAAAGTTCTCATTGGTATTCTCAAACATAGCCGCGGTCAGACCCATGTGGTAGGTTCCCGGCTGTGTTCCGCTCACCGCAGCTGTTCCCGTAAAGGTGAAATCGGCTTCGCTGTAGCCTCTGCCCTCATCACTGACCGTAACGGTATAGCCGGAAACGCTCTTTTCCGTTCCGTCATAGGTAAATGTACCACTGTTTCCGGTAATGTAGACCGTCACCCTGTCAAATACGGTGATTGTCAGTCTTCCGCATACCACATTGATATCGTAGTTCTCTGCCTTGGTATTATCCTTTAATGTATAGGTAAAGGTATTCTCGGTGGAGCCGAAAAGCGTCCTCTCTGCAAAATTGCTGTATACAGCTCCTTCTCCCTGTACAAATCCCTCTTCGGAAACGGTTTCTTCCTTCAGAGCAGTTCCATCAAACTGCTTGGAGGCGCTTCCCGAGGTCAGGGTCACCGTCTTCTTTCCGATGGTCAGAGTTCCTTCTTCCTTCACCACCCTGAACTGATCCGTCACATCGTTGCCCTGCGCATCTTCGACCAGGGCTGTACCGGTGACGATGACAGGGTAGCTTCCTGCATCCTTACCGGAGCCGGAAGCGGACAATCCACTGACCTTGTAGGATACATCGCCCACGGAAACGGTTACCACACCTGCCCCATCGGCACCCTGCAGACCGGTCACACTCTGCTCTTCCCCGTTATAGGTACGAAGGCCGTCGGCTGCTCTTACGGTCAACTCCGCCTTCTCCGACTCTGCCAGAGGGGTTACCGTCAGTTTTCCTTCCACTGTGGTTACTGTGTAATTGTCTTCTTTTGCTGTTCCATCCCAGGTCAGCTCTATTTGGTTGGCAGAGCTTCCCACCACCGTCTGACTGCCTGTGGCCACAGCGGTAAGTGTCTCTCCTCCAACCAGTCCCTCTACGGTCACACCCGCTTTCGTCAGCGGTGTGCCGTCGTACTTCTTTTCGCCGCTTTCCGAGCGCACCGTCAAGGGCGCCGGTGTTACGGTGAGGGTACCATCTACCTTGTTTACATTGGTGAAGAAGTTGGTTACATCCTGTCCGTTGCCGTTTCTGATTACATAGCTATCTATCCGGTTCCGAACCGTTCCCTCATTCGTAATAGTGGACTCTGCAGTCATCTTTGCTTCTGCCGTGTAGCCTGCAGGCAGTCCGGACCAGCTGATCTGGTCGTTGGTAAGTGCCCTTCCGTCATATGGTCTGCTTGCGGAAGCCGCCGTAACGGTAACCGCTGCAGAACTGGATTCCGGCACGTATTTGCCGTAGTAGACAGTGTTGGAATCAATGGTGCGCTGTCTGCTCCAGTTCACCTTCTCCGTACAGGCTTCATCACGATACCAGCCGTCAAAGGTGTAGCTGATCCCGGAAACGTTCTTCTCTTCCATGGAAGGTGCGTAGTTCCTCACGTCACTCTCTCTCGTACCCGTCTCTACCCGTACAGATTTGCTCTGTGTAAAGTCGGCAGACTCCGGCTGCTGCACTTTAAAATCCACCTGTGCGTAGTTGACGGAATGCAGTGTTACATGACCGTCCAGATGATAGGTGTAGGTTCCCGAAGGCACTACTCTATTATAGTTGTTGTACCCCGCATTGGCGCCGTTGGCCACTACCACCCGATCCCAGGTGATGGTGTACGTGCCCGCCGCCGTACCCCCGGAAGCATAGGTATAGCTTTCCCCTTCACTGGTGATGCTTGGATAGTTACCAGGCAGACTGAACTGGGGCATGGGAACGATGGGTGTTCCCACGTCGGTAATCAATACCTGCTGGAAAGGGGCAATGGCCGTAATGCTTCCCTCTCCCATACCGTTCCAGTATTCGTTTGCATTTCCACTTCCTGCGTTCTTCAGTCCCGGCAGCAGGGTGTAAAGATACAGGGGATGGGTGCTTTTTTGTGCTGTGACTCCCTTTGGCTCCTCCTGCCTTCTGGTCTGGGTGAAGGTCCAGGTACTGAAGCTTCCCGCCGTAAAGGAGGGATTGTTTCCGTCCGATACGGTAGCCACCCTGGAGGTATCCGATGCTCCGTCAGAGGTATGATATACGGAGGCACTGCCCTCCAGACCGGTTCCCGACAGACTGACGTTGACCGGTATGAGAGGCTGGATCTCTCTGCCTTCCTTATCATAAATGGTGATATCGTAGCTGACGATCTTCACCACCTGCGCATTTTCCGCCGCCTCAATGGCTGCGATCAGATGATCGGAGCTCACCGGAACCGCCGTCACACCAAAGCCCTCCGGCAAAGCGCCTTCCGGGGCACTGACAGTGATCACGGCGCCGTCAGAGGCTCTTGCGGTAACGGAGGCGGCAGGATACTTCTCTTCCTTCTCTTCCGCTTCTTCCTCCTCAGACGTCTCTTCTTCCTCTTCTTCAGACGCCTCTTCTTCCTTCTCTTCCTCAGTGGCCTCTTCCGTCACCTCCGAAGCTTCCTCTGCAGCAGCTTCATTAGCGGAAGAAGCCGCTTCCAGCTCCTGCGTCCCGGCAGGTGTCTTAGCTTCTGCTTCTGCCGACGTCCCGGCTTCTGCCTGTGCAGGTGCTTCGCCTTCCGCTTGCGCAGACGCTTCTCCTTCCGCTTGCGCAGGCACTTCGCCTTCCGCTTGCGCAGACGCTTCGCCTTCCGCTTGCGCAGGCGCTTCTCCTTCCGCTTGCGCAGGCGCTTCGCCTTCTACTTCTACAGGCGTCTCACCTTCCGCAGGAAGGAGGATCTCCTGAGGTGCTTCCTCCACAGGCTCCGCAGCAGGCTCCTCTACGGGAGGCTCCTCAGATACCTGAGCCACTTCCTCTTCCGTAGCTTCCAGTGCTCCGGTCCAGGTAAAGATTCCGCTGGATCCTACCAGTACCACGGCCAGCGCGATGGCCATCCAACGCTTCCAGACTCTGTTCATCTCTTTTCTCCTTTTCTTTTGTTCGCAATGTGAGCGATGGGCACAATCAGCTTTGATTGTTCTTTGTGAATTTTGCCAATAGCTCCATATTTTGCCTTTTGCTATGTAAGACAGACCCAACATCCAAAAAGGACCATAAAAATATAAATTTTTTTTAAAAAACCATTTTTTTCGACAATCACGAACGATTTGTAAAATTCTGTCGAAAATACTGGTGTTTGATAAATCCTTATGCTATATTGGAGTTGGCTGCTCAAAAAGTCTCCTGTAAGCTCTGTGCAAACAGGACGGCACACAGAGCACACAGAGTATTTTAGAAAGGATTTCCGGGATATTTTATGAAAAATTTTAAGCGAATCAAGACATTTCAGCTGATTCTGTTCATTGTCTATGCGATTGTAAGTCTGGTCGTCCTGTTTACCGATCCCGAGATCTATCATCTGGCCGGGACCAATCTGCATGTCCGTATCCTGTGCTTCCTCCTTTGGAGTGTGGTAGGTGTCTCCTATCTCTTTATTTTCTGGGATCTGAGTTTTATTTCCTCCTATCGCAAGGACTATCGGGAACTGGACTTTGCGGTGCATTCCGATCCTCTGGCGGGAATTGCCAACCGATACAGCTGTGACATTCTGATCTCCAAATATCAGGGTAAGCCTCTGCCGGGAGACATCGGATGTATTATGCTGGAGCTGACCAATCTGGCGGAGATCAACCGTCTCTACGGACATCTGAAGGGAGACGAGGTGATTCGTGATTTTTCCAATATCTTAAAGCTGACCTCTGTGGATCTCTGCTTTGTGGGGCGCAACGGCGGCAACAAATTTCTGGCCGTATTTGAATCCTCCACACCGGAACAGCTGGAAGTGTTTCTGACCCGGGTGGCTCAAAAGATCAGGGCGCACAATTCCAATTCGGAGAATCCTCCTCTGGAATACAGCTACGGCACTGCCTTCAGCGGCACAGACGGCGTGGAGACCATCACCGATTTGATCTCCCTGTCCAATGCCAATATCGCCAATATCTCTCTTTGAGACGTTCCTGCAACACCATAACACCTCCCCCGTTTTTATAAGAATAAGGAAGATTTTATGGCAGAACTCGATTTTCAATACATTGCCGAACTGGTCGTGCAGGCAAGAGAAGGCAGCAGCGACGCCTTTGCGGAGCTCTATGCCGCCACCTATCAGAAGGAATACCATTTTGCACTGAACTATCTGAAGGATTCCTATCTGGCCCAGGATGCTCTGCAGGAAACCTACATATCGGTACTGAAAAATCTCAAAACCTTAAACGATCCCAAGCTTTTCGTCTCCTGGCTGAATCAGATCTGCTTCCGCATCTGCTTCGACATGCACAAGAAGCAGACGCGAAGCAATGACCTGTCCGTTACATTGAAGGAGGGCATGGATTGTCTGTTGGAGGAGCGGACGCCGGAGGATCAGGTGGTCACCATCGATCATAACCAATTTCTGATCCGGCAGGTGATGAATCTCCCCTTTTCCGAGTCACAGGCCATCATTTTCCGGTATTATGAGAATATGAAGGTGGATGATATCGCAGCCTATATGGATATCAGCAAAAGCTCTGTGAAGCGATATCTTCGCAGTGGTCTGGGCCGTTTGAAACAGGCACTCAAAGCCTGAGAAAGGAGAAGAAGGATATGGCCGTATTTGACAAAAATGAAAAAACCAATTCTTCCCCCTCTCTGGATATGCGGACAGCCGATCAGATGCTTCAAAACGTCTTTGATGTATGCGGAGTGGAATCCAACACCATCCCTTTGGAGGTGCTTTCTTCCTATTCCAATTACAGAAGAGAACGCTTTGCACTGCAAAAAATCCTTCTGATCCTGATGATGGTACTGTTTGCCCTGCTTCCCATCCTGTTTATCCCGCCCAGCTATTCCGTAGATTTGGCAGCAAAGAGCAGTGTGGATCAGGAATACGGCATCAGCGTGGATTCCTTCCTGCCCGTCAGCTATGTGACAGCCAGCCTGAACGGACAAAACGTGCCTGTCTATCATACGGGGGAAAAGGACTACGCCGTTATCCCGGATCAGAACGGACTTCTTGAAATCAAGGTGGCTCTGATCAACAGGCAATACATTACCCGGGAGGTTGCCATCACCGGAATCGATACGGAGCATCCTGCCGTCACCACCCATGCCGTGGCGGAGGGTAAGGTATTTCTCTATGTCACGGATGAGGACAGCGGAGTGGATTATGAAGGTATCTATGCTCTGACCCTGACAGGGGAGGAGCTGCGTCCCGACTACGATGAAGTCCACGGGTATTTTTCCTTTGACTATCCCGAGGATTCTCTGAATATTTACGTTCCCGATCACGCCGGCAATCAGCTTCATCTGATTCTTTCGCCTACAGCTTCCGACAAATAATATAAGCAAACCACAAGGAGGTGATGGAAAAATGCGCAGAATACGCTTAAAGCTGTGGGGAGTTTTTTCTCTTTTCCTGCTCTCCTTCTGCCTCTCCGGATGTGGCGGGGAGACCTCTGAAACTTCCTCTGCTCCCTCCCCTCCTTCTGAGAACGCCAAGCCCCGGCAGACACTGCACAGCTTTCTGCTGCCGGAAGCTTCCGGCAGTGACCTTTATGAAAATGAGCTTGCTTCCATCGACGCCTCCCATACCTCCGACGGCTACGTCATGATCCGCTACAGCGGCAGCTGCGACAAGGCCAAGATACAGATTACCGATCCGGGCAGCGTAACCTACACCTATACACTGCTTGGCAGCGAGTATGAAACCTTTCCTCTTTCCGGTGGAAACGGCAGTTATCACATTGATGTTTTGGAGCACGTCTCCGACGATTTGTACGCCCTGATTTTTTCTCAGGATCTGTCTGTTTCCGTAGGCGATGAATTCCTGCCTTTTTTGTATCCCAACCAGTATGCCTGGTACACTTCCGATTCCGATGCGGTACAACTGGGTATAGAGCTGTCCGACACTGCCTACGGGGATTTGGATTATGTGGAAAAGGTCTATCACTATATCATCGAAAATATTGCCTACGAAACCAATCTGGCGGAAAATATACCTCTTGACTATATCCCGGACATCGATCTGACTCTGCAAAACGGCAGCGGTATCTGTTTTGATTATGCCGCTCTGATGACCTCTCTTCTGCGTTCTCAGGGGATCCCCACCCGTCTGGAGGTAGGGTATTCGGGCAGGGCCTACCACGCCTGGATCAGTGTCTATCTGGCAGAGATTGGCTGGGTGGACAACATCATAGAGTTTAACGGCCACAGCTGGTCACTGATGGATCCCACGCTGGCTGCCGGCAACGACAGCCGGGCTGTGGAGAAATATATCGGTGACGGCTCCAATTATACCGTCAAGTATTACTATTGAATTTACAGGAGGTTATCTATGACCGGGAAACGTACTCTCAATACCCCTTTTTCCAATTCGGAGATTTCCGGCTTCTGCGAACAGATCGCACTGATCCTGACGTCCGGCATTTCTTCCGTGGAAGGCATCTCCATTATGCTGGAGGATGCACAGAGCGCACAGGACAAGGAGATTCTGCAGTTGATCTATGACAAGCTTCTGGAAAGCGGCAGCTTCCACGAAGCATTGGAATCCACCGGACTGTTCCCTTCCTATCTTCTGAAAATGACGGAGCTGGCAGAAAGGACCGGTACACTGGACGAGGTTATGGTACATCTGGCCTCTCACTATGCCAGAGAGAATTCCATTGCCAAGAGTATCCGCAGTGCCGTGACGTATCCGCTGGTCATGGCCACCATGATGGTGGTGGTGATCCTTGTATTGCTGGTAGAGGTCATGCCTATCTTCAATCAGGTATTTATCCAGCTGGGTACGGAAATGACCGGCTTTTCCAGGCTGCTTATGGATATCGGCAATGTGATCCATCGGTATTCCGCAGTTCTTACCGTGCTTCTGGTTGTGATACTGGCTTTTTTCTTTATCGCTGCCAGAACCCCGGGGGGACGTAAATTACTGCAGCAGCTGGGATATCGCATTCCCTCACTGCGCCGCGTTTATACCAATACGGCTGCCTGCCGCTTTGCCAGCGGTATGGCTCTCACCCTCAGCAGCGGTCTTGACACACAGCAAAGCCTGTATCTGGCGGGAGAGTTAAACGAGGACCCTCTCTTTCAATCCAAAATGAAGATTTGCTATCAGAAAATGGAGGAAGGCAGCGATCTTTATGAAGCCATTCATGCAGCCGGCATCTTTTCCGGCGTCTACACCCGCATGGCTTCCCTGGGCGCCAGAACCGGCAATATGGACAAGGTCATGGAAAGCATTGCCTCTCTCTATCAGGAGGAGGTGGATGATCGGATCAACCGCCTGCTGGCCACCCTGGAGCCTGCTCTTGTAATCGCTCTTTCTCTGATCGTAGGCGTGATTCTTTTATCCGTTATGCTGCCCCTTATGGGAATCATGTCCAGCATTTGATGGGAAGGAGCATCTTATGGCACGTTTTCAGTATCAGCAAACCTCACAGACAGACCGCAGGTTTCTCATCTCTCTGTGCCTGTTTGCTGCCTTTATCCTGCTTTTTTACGTAGGCTTTTCTTCTCTTTCCGAAGGCAATCAAAAGCGTCAGCGGGAAAGCTTAGAGAATGCTCTGCAGCGCAGTATTGTACATTATTATGCTCTGGAGGGCCGTTATCCGGAAAATCTTGAAATTCTGGAGGACGCCTACGGACTGACTTACGACAAGGCACGTTTTTTTGTAGACTACCGCCTTCAGGGAAGCAACATTTTCCCTGATATCACCATCATTGAGGAGGAATGACCATGCGGTTTCATCAGCAGCGAAAGCATATGATTGACCTGATGTTTCCCATTGCATTATTTTTCGTATTCGCCGTTTCTGCCGTGGCGGTTATTCTGATGGCCACGGGAATCTACAGATCCATCATAACATCCTCTGCCATGAACAACACTTCCCGTACCTGCTTAAACTACGTGGCGGAAAAAATACATCAGAACGACACCGCGAGGGGTGTGTCGTTGGGCCGTCTGGGAGATTCTGACTGCCTGATCCTGACCCATTCGGGAGACCGGACCGGGTATGTCACATATATCTATGCACATCAGGGAGAGCTCCGGGAGCTTCTGGCCGATGCCGATCTTTCGGTAACTCCCGATATGGGAAAAACCATCATGGCTGTGGCTGATTTCACCATGGAAGAAACGGATCGGGGGCTGCTTCGGCTTTCCTGTACCGATGCCCACGGACTTCGTGTTTCCACTCTGGTGGGAGTCCGAAGCAGACAGGAGGATCTATGAAGGAGACACACAGAGCGCAATCTTCCGGTTTATTTCTTATGGAGCTGATCTTTGCGATTTTCTTTTTTTCCGTAGCCAGTGCAGTTTGTGTACAGATTTTTGTCAAATCTCATCTTTTGAGTAAGCAGGCCCAGGCTTTGAATCTGGCTGTCAGCGAATGCTCCGGCATTGCGGAAGCCATTACCACCTCTCCGGACAGTGAAACCGTGGGGCTAAGGCTGCAGGATATGTATCCGGAAGGTCTTTGGGCCGCACACGCTTCCTCTCTTACCGTATATTACAATGATCGGATGGAGCCCTGTCTCCGCGAGCAGGGGAGTTACGCGCTTTCTCTGGTATTGACCAAAGAAACCACGCTGTTGTATGCTGATATCAGTGTCATCGATCTGTCCCACGAAAACAGCATCTATACTCTGGAGGTCATTCATCATCTGCAAAAGGAGGACTTTCATGAAAGATAAAAAAGTACAGGCTTCCTTCATGAATGTGGGCGCCTCTTCCCTGCTGGTTATTTTTATCATTCTGTGTATGGCTGTCTTTGCCACTCTGTCCTTGTCCAGCGCCAAAAGCGATTATTCTTTCAGTTATCAAATGGGGCAGCGCAAGACAGAGTACTACACCGCCTGCAATCAGGCACAGCTGCAGCTGGCCAAGCTCCACGCTTTTCTGATGGAAACGGCACAAACCACAGAGAATACGCAGGCCTTTTTTGAACAGGCAGGCAAGGTATCGGAACTCTCCGATCTTCTGACCTACAGCGACCGCCGTGTCGCTTTCCGGATACCGGTCAATGACAGTCAGACTCTGGAGGTGGAGCTTGCTCTCCGGTCTCCTCATGATACGGATTCGGATCAGCCGATCCGGGAATTATATACAATTGAAAAATGGGCGACCGTACCGGTCGACTAGAAGGTGGTCTTTATGGATATCCGGACAATTTTACAACATGCCGTCAGTGCCAAAGCCTCTGACGTTTTTATCGTGGCAGGTCTGCCCGTTTCCATCCGAAAAAACGGTGTCATCTGGCAGCTGGGGGACGACAGGCTCCTTCCTCCCCAGACCAATGATTTGCTGAAGGAAATATACGCTCTGGCAGACCGGCGCAACATCAATCTGCTGGAGACGGCGGGGGACGACGATTTTTCCTTTGCCATTCAGGGTCTCTCCCGTTTTCGAGTCAGCTCCTACAAGCAGAGGGGAGCCTACTCTGCCGTCATTCGTATCATCACCTTTGATCTTCCCAATCCCTGGGATCTGGGAATTCCGGAGCAGATCATACGATTGGGTGAGCACAAGAAGGGCATGATTCTGATCACAGGCTCTGCCGGAAGCGGCAAATCCACCACTCTGGCCTGTATCATTGACCATATCAACAAAACCAGAAAGGATCATATCATTACCCTGGAGGATCCTCTGGAATTTCTTCATCGCCATGCCCAGAGCATTGTCAGTCAGCGGGAGATTAACGTGGATACGGAAAACTATGTCACTGCCCTGCGGGCTGCTCTGCGGCAAAGTCCCGACGTCATCCTGCTGGGAGAAATGAGGGACTATGAAACCATCGAAGTGGCCATGACAGCCGCCGAGACGGGACATCTGCTGTTTTCCACGCTGCATACCATCGGCGCAGCCAATACCATTGATCGTATCATTGATGTTTTTCCTGCCAATCAGCAACGCCAGATTGCCGTACAGCTCTCCATGGTACTGACTGCCGTGGTTTCCCAGCAGTTGGTTCCCACCCTGGATGATTCCGTGGTTCCCGCCTTTGAGATCATGGTAGTCAATCCCGCCATCCGCAATATCATTCGTGAAAACAAAATCCCGCAATTGGAGGGCATTATCTATTCCTCCAACAGTGCCGGCATGATTTCCATGGATGCCAGCCTCCTGAGACTGTATAAAGAGAACCGGATCAGTCGGGAAACGGCACTCACCTACGCCGTAAATGCGGATATGATGAAGAAGAAAATGGGGTAAGGGATTCAGATACGCTCGCCTCCGTGACAAAGTCACAGATTTTTTCCGATGCAGAAGATATCCTGAAGGCACGACAGGAAGTACCGTCGTATACTTCGTATCCTAATGTAAAGGAGAAATGGATTATGAAACAGAAATTTCTGATTTGTGAGCATTGCAAAAATATAGTTGCCATGGTACAGGATAAGGGTGTTCCCGTCATGTGCTGCGGTCAGAAGATGACGGAGCTGATTCCCGGAACCTCCGACGGAGCCACTGAAAAGCACGTTCCCGTTTATACCGTAGACGGCAGCACGGTGCACGTTACGGTGGGCGATGTAGAGCATCCCATGCTTCCCGAGCACTATATCCAGTGGATCGCTTTGGAAACCACCAATGGCAGCCAGATCAAGGAGCTGCAGCCCGGTCAGCCTCCCAAGGCTGATTTTGTACTGGCGGAGGGTGAAAGCGTGGTTGCCGTTTACGAATACTGTAATCTTCACAGTCTCTGGAAAGCATAAAAGACGCCCACACCAAACAGAAAGGTACCGATATGAAACAGAAAAAAATTGTATTGATCATTACCCTGGGGCTGGTCCTTGTGCTGGGCGCCGCCTTTGTCTTGTATGAGAATCTAAGCGGCAGTGTGGCCGGACCTTCTCTGGCAGTGGATCCTGCCGCACAGCAGGAAGCCGCGGGAACCGATGACAGCGGAGAAAGCGCACAAGCACAGGAGGAGTCCACGGACGCATCAGCGCAGGAGGCCGCAGATAACAGCTCCGAAGAAGCCGAGTCAGAGCTGACTCCTGCACCCGACTTTACGGTCTACGACGCGGACGGAAACGAACATAAGCTCTCCTCCTTTGAGGGGAAGCCCGTGATTTTAAATTTCTGGGCCAGCTGGTGCGGTCCCTGTCAGATGGAAATGCCCGACTTTGAAACTGCCTACGGCGAGTATGGAGATGAGGTTCATTTCGTTATGGTCAATCTCACCGACGGCGGTCAGGAAACGGTGGAGAAAGCCACCTCCTTTATCACCGACAACGGCTATACCTTCCCCGTCTATTACGATACGGAGAGTGACGCCGCCGCCACCTATGGCATAAGCGCCATTCCCTCTACCTATTTTATTAATTCGGAGGGGTATCTGGTGGCAAGAGGTCAGGGTGCGCTGAACCTGGAGGCGCTGGAGGAAGGCGTGGCACTGATTCAGGGGAATTCCTGAGCTTTTTAAAGCACCGTATATGCTTTACCTTAGATAACAGCAAATCCGAACCTGTCTCGGCCCATGCATCAGGTTCGGATTTGCTTATTTCATTGCGGGAAGCACTTCATTCACAAGTGGCTTTCCGGCAAAATAATCCTCCAGATTCTGCAATGTTATAAGCGCGATATTGCGCAGTGCCTCCTCTGTCAGAAAAGCCTGATGGGATGTTACCAATACATTGGGCAGTACCGTCAGCAGGGAAAGGATATCATCCACGATACCCTCCGTGGAATGATCCTCAAAAAACCACTCTGCCTCCTCTTCATATACATCCAACCCGGCTCCCCCGATCCGCTTTTCCTGCAGCGCATTCAGCAGAGCCCGGCTTTCGATAAGCCCGCCTCTGGAAGTATTGATCAAAATGGTATGGGACTTCATTTCTGCGATTGCCTCTGCGTTGACCAGATGCCTGGTCTGTTCCGTCAGAGGACAGTGAAGAGAGATCACATCACTCTCCCGAAACAGGCGGTTTAGCTCCACATAGTCACAATCCAGTTTCCCATTGGGGTACGGGTCATAGGCCAGCACCTTCATTCCAAATCCCCGGCAAATAGAAATAAAGACCTGTCCGATCTTACCTGTTCCAATCACTCCCACCGTTTTGCCGTACAGATCCATACCGGTCAGTCCGTTGATATTATAATTGAAATCTCTCGTTCTGTTGTAGGCCTTGTGCAGCTTGCGATTGACGGACAACAGCATTCCCATGGCAAATTCCGCTACCGCATAGGGTGAATAGGCCGGTACTCTGACTACCCTCATACCCTCCCCCAGAGCTTTAAAATCAATATTGGAAAATCCCGCACAGCGCATGGCGATTACGGAAACCTTCATCTCCTTCAGGCGTCCCAGGACTCCGGCACTCAGATCGTCATTGACAAAGGCACAAACGGCATCGGCTCCCGCAGCCAGACCCACCGTTTTGGCCGTCAGCTTACTTTCATAATATTCTATCTCAAATCGCTCCTGATTGCAGGCGTCGAACCATTCCTTATCATATGCCTTGGTATCAAAAAAAGCTATTCTTTTCATTGCCGCCTTCCTTCCATATTTTGTTGTGGAATTTAGTATATGCGGTTTCCTGAAATGTATTCCCACTTGGGATCGCACCTAAGCCTCTGAAATTGTACTATAGTTCCCTGAAAAAATATCCGTCCTTCTGATATGCCTTTTTCCTGATGCAAAGCTGCAGCAGTTCCTCCAGGAGTTCTCCCTGTGTCCCCCGGATTCCCTGTTCTTTTGCCTTTTGAAAAAGCAGTTCAAAGGAGATCGGAAAGGGCTCCAGCAGTTCAAAAAGCTGTCGTTCTCTGTCGGAAAACGCGGGCTCCTCTCCTTTTTTCAGCTGTGTATCGCCCTTTCCCGGAAGCTGCAGCAGCTCCTCCACAAATTCTCTGGGAGACATCAGGATTCCTGCGCCCTGTCGAATCAGCTGATTGCACCCCCGACTTAACACATCCGTGATCCGTCCCGGCATGGCGTATACATCTCTTCCCTGCTCCAGTGCCATATCCACGGTGATCAGCGTGCCGCTTTTTTCTCTGGCCTCCACCACTGCCACGATATCCGCCAGTCCACTGATCAGCCGGTTTCTTCTGGGAAAATTCCCCGCCCGCGGCTCTGCCTGAATAGGATACTCCGAAACTACGGTTCCCTCCTTCAGAAGACGCTGATAGAGCCTGTAATTCTCTTTTGGGTAGCAATGTTCCACCCCGCTGCCCAACAGACCCACGGAATAGCCTCCCGCCTCCAATGTCGCCCATTGGCTGATGCCATCCACACCCAAAGCCATGCCGCTGACTACGGTTATAGAGGCTTCTGCCAGATATCTGCCCAGCTCCTTTGCAGCCAGACTACCGTAGGAAGAACAGTTTCTGGCTCCGATGACTGCTACTGAAATCCCCTCATTCCGATAGGGCAGACCCTTTTCGTAGAGGATCAGAGGCGCGTCCGGAATCCCGTACAGACGCCGGGGATATTCGGGTGTATCCCAAATCACCATGCGGATGCTCTTTTCTCCAAGAAGCTTCCACTGCCCTGTCACATCCCACT
>JAFQLB010000013.1 GCA_017396675.1 Lachnospiraceae bacterium | reverse complement strand
GCATTGCCTTTTGCATGAAAATGCGACTTGGTCTGCAGAGGTATTGACGGATACAGGAAGAAAGACAGGGAGCCTCGTGCATGGACGCACGAGGCAGGAGCCGACATACATGGATGTATGTCGGCTCCGGTCACGTCACAATTTTGATAGTTGCATTCCTGTATCCGTCAATGCCCTGCATACCCGAGCGTTTTCCCAGCAAACAGACAATGTATTCGGACGTTTGGAAAACTGGGCAGATGCATGTTACAGATGTTTCTTTTTTGAGGAAAGTTTTCTCCCCTATCCTCGTTTACAGCACCGCGTTACAACAGCTCCTCGATATACAGCGTAGAAGGCTGATCTGCGAGATTGATGTACTGATTGCCGCTGCGTATCATAGGGCGGGAGAGTGCCAGACGGTTGATCATGACGATCTCGCCCTCTCGTCCGTCGCTTAACCGTACGTGGTTCAGCATATAGGTATTGGTCACATTTTCCAGGAATGTCATAATCATACGTGCATCATACCGCTGAAGGCCTTCACTTTCAAATACGGAGATCACCTTAAAGGGACACATGGGACCGCGGTACACACGGGTAGCGGTCATGGCGTCGTAAACATCTGCGATGGCTACCATTTTTGCAAAGGGATCAATCTTCTCGGCCGTAATTCCCAGAGGGTATCCGAAGCCGTCACAGCGCTCGTGATGCATCAAGGCTGCGTTTGCCACATGGGGATTCAGATCCTGCTCCTTCAAAATATTATAGCCTTCAAAGGGATGTGTCTTAATGATCTTGTATTCGTAATCTGTAAGGCGGGAAGGCTTCTTGATAATATCTTCCGGGATCTTCAGCTTGCCGATGTCATGGAACAGTCCGCACTGGGTGGCCAGATGAATGTCTTCATCACTCATCCCCAGCCAGCGGGCAAAAACATTACAAATCAGGGACACGTTGATACAGTGGGTAAAGGTCAGGTCGTCGTATTGACGCATATTGTGCAGCATGTCAAAAATGTTGATGCTGTTGCGACCCTTTTCCAAAAGTGACAGCGTATCCTTCATCAGCTGATCCACATCCAAGGGGGCATTTTTTTCCACCACATCATTGATGGAGGCTTTGAAATCGTCTACCGTAGTCTCAAAGGTAGACTGAAAGATCTGGAACTCGGGAGACGTCTTAATCCTGTGGGAATAAGAGCTTTCCTGAATAAACTGTGAAGTTCTGACCGGAGCGGCACCTTCCCTGGAATCCTGAATGCGAATAAAAGGAATGGAGTAAAAGGCCAGCTTGATAATGGCCTTATCATTCAACACATAACCGCCGGGGAGCACCAACTGATCGTTATAATTGTAGATATCGTCTACGGTAATCATACCGGGAACCAATTCAGAAACAGGTACCTGACGCATAAGTCGTTCCTTTCCGGAATGTTTATTCCTCTATACCTAAGAATAAGAAAATTATACGTTTACTGACAAATTTTGTCAAGAAAAGATAAGGTTTTCTAAACTTTCGGTAAACGCTCCGTGTACGCTCTGTGCCAAGCCTTTAAACAGCCTGAAAAACGTAGAAATTTAAAGAAAAACAGTTGACTTTCCCGGTGGAATGGAGTACGCTTACACCAGCAGTATAATTTCATAGGGTACATTTCTCTTATTCAGAGTGGTGGAGGTACAGAGGACCTGAGAAGCCACGGCAACCCCCGTTACGGGAAGGTGCCAACCTGAGCGAGTGATATCGAACAATAAGAGGATTTGAATATCTGGTCAGGTCCGCTTATGATAGGCGGATTTTTTGTTGCTTTGCGGCAAAAGGATATCCCCATGGGAAGACAATGCACCCAATGGAATCAACCAAAAGGAGAAAAACTATGGAAAAAAGACTATTTACTTCGGAATCGGTAACGGAAGGACATCCCGACAAGATCTGCGACAACATCTCTGATGCGGTGCTGGACGCTATGATGGAGCAGGATCCCAACAGCCGTGTGGCCTGTGAAACGGCCATTACCACAGGACTGGTATTGGTTATGGGGGAGATCACCACCAGCGGCTACGTGGACATCCAGAGCGTGGTGCGGGAGACCATCCGCAAGATCGGCTATGATGCCTCCGAAAAAGGCTTTGATGCAAATACCTGCGGCGTCATCGTTGCACTGGACGAGCAGTCCTCGGATATCGCAATGGGAGTGGACAAGGCACTGGAGGCAAAGACTGAGGGCGGTATGAGTGATGAGGCCATCGAGGCCATCGGCGCGGGTGATCAGGGAATGATGTTCGGATATACCAGCAACGAGACGCCGGAATACATGCCCTAACCCATCGCATTGGCGCACAAGCAGACCAGAAGGCTAACAGAGGTCCGTAAAAACGGAACCCTTCCCTATCTGCGTCCCGACGGGAAGAGTCAGGTTACCGTGGAATATGATGAAAACGGTGTTCCCATCAGTGTCAATGCCGTGGTGATTTCCTCACAGCATGCGGCCGAGATCAGCCAGGAGCAGATCCATCGGGATATCCGTAAGCATGTAATTGATCCTGTGATTCCCCGGGAACTGGTAAATGAAGAAACCAAATATTTTATCAATCCCACCGGCCGTTTTGTGATCGGAGGTCCCAACGGCGACTCCGGTTTGACAGGGCGTAAAATTATCGTGGATACCTATGGCGGAATGGCACGCCACGGCGGCGGTGCTTTTTCCGGAAAGGACTGCACGAAGGTGGATCGTTCCGCGGCTTATGCAGCCCGCTATGTGGCCAAAAACATCGTGGCTGCGGGATTGGCCGATAAGTGTGAGATCCAGTTGTCCTATGCCATCGGCGTAGCGCAGCCCACCTCCATTATGGCAGATACCTTTGGAACGGGAAAACTGACGGACAATCGTTTGGTAGAGATCATACGGGAGAACTTTGATCTTCGCCCGGCAGGCATCATTCAGATGCTGAATCTGCGCCGTCCCATTTATCAGCAGACGGCAGCCTACGGACACTTTGGGCGGGATGATCTGAAGCTTCCATGGGAAGCCCTGGATAAGGTTGAGGCACTGAAGAAATATTTATAAACGAAGGAATTCTGATATGATCAGCGTTTCTCTGGATAGATATACGAGGAGAAAAGAAAGGAAGAAGAAAGATGAAAGCGACAGGAAACACAGGGAAAAAAGGATTGGCTCTCCTTTTGGCGGCCATTCTGGCAATGGGGACGCTGACGGCCTGCGGCGGTTCCCAGGAAAGCGGTACGGAAACGGAAGCACCTGCCGCAGAAAGTACCCAGGAAGAAGCAGTGGAGGCAGCGGCGCAGGAGGCGCCTGAGGAATCCGCCGAGGTTACTGAGGAGGTATCTGAGGAAGAGGAGACTCCGGTACAGGAGGAGACCACAGGGGAAGAGCCTCAGGAAAGTGCAGGTGTCACCATTGCCGACTACGTCACAGGCACCTGGGAGGGAACTGTTTATACCAATGAGACCCTGGGAATCAAAATGACCTTCCCAGAGACCTACACCGTCTTTACCGGAGACACGCTGGATGAACTGATGGGTCAGGCTGTTGGCATCGTGGAAGAAAACTCCGATATCAAGAATGTCGATGAATCCACACTGAAGTATGATTTCATGGCCATCGCCCCCGACGGCGTGGGGAATGTGATCCTTACCATTGAGGAAAACAGCATGGGGCTGACGGCGGAGGACTATGTGGAAGCCTTGAAAACCACCTGGGAATATACCGGTATACCTTATGAGATTATACAGGAGGCCGGGACGGAGACCATTGGGGACAAGGAATATACCATGATCGGTGTGGCTCTCGATTACAGTGAGATGACGGGGATGGAGGGCAATACTGCCGTACAGGCCTATATGATCCACACGGATGAGGATCTTATGTATTATTTCATCACCACCTTCAGCGAAGAGACCATAGAGGAGCTGGGAGCAGTGATGGATGGAATAGAGGCATTGTAAAGAAGCCTTTTCCATGAGACATTGGTATGTCAAACAGAGGAATTGAAAAATGCGCCGCGGGACGGTAAGGTGATGGTTCCGGCGGCGCATTTTTTGTGTGTTTATTGTGTTTTCCGGGGTAAAGTGGTATGATGGAGCAAAGGTCTGTCAAAGAGAGGTTCCCATGGCATTTGCACATTTACACGTACATACGGAGTACAGTCTTCTGGACGGTTCCAATAAAATAAAAGAATATGTGAAGCGGGTGAAGGAGCTTGGCATGACCAGTGCAGCCATTACCGATCATGGGGTAATGTACGGTGTCATCGATTTTTACAGAGAGGCCAAGGCGGCGGGGATCCACCCGGTGTTGGGGTGTGAGGTGTATGTGGCACCCAATTCCCGTTTTGATAAGGAGCTGACGGGAGGGGAGGATCGTTATTATCACCTGATCCTTTTGGCGGAAAACAATCAGGGCTATGCCAATCTGATGAAGATCGTCAGCAGGGGCTTTACGGAAGGCTACTACTACCGTCCCAGAGTGGATATGGAGGTGCTGCGCAAGTATCATGAGGGGATCATTGCTCTTTCCGCCTGTCTGGCAGGGGAGGTATCAAGATACCTGGTCAAGGGGCTCTACGAGGAAGCCAAAAAGGCAGCCGTCAAATACCGGGACTGTTTTGGAAAAGACAACTATTTTCTGGAGCTGCAGGATCACGGCCTGCCGGAGCAGGCCACGGTAAATCAGGCATTGCTGCGTATGAGTCGGGAGCTGGATATCCCCCTTGTGGTCACCAACGATGTCCATTATACCTATGCGGAGGATGAAAAATCCCACGATATCCTGCTGTGCGTGCAAACGGGGAAGCGGCTGGCCGATGAAGACAGGATGCGTTATCCCGGGGGCCAGTATTATGTCAAGAGTGAAGAGGATATGAAGGGGCTCTTCCCTTATGCATGGGAGGCGGTGGAAAATACTGAGAATATCGCCGGACGCTGTCAGGTAGACATCACATTCGGCGTCACAAGGCTGCCCAGATATGGTGTGCCGGAGGGATATACGGCAGAAGCATATCTGGAAAAGCTGTGTCGGGACGGATTGCGGAAGCGGTATGGGGATGCGGGAGAGAAAACCCGGGAGGAGCTGCTGGAGCGGCTGTCCTTTGAGCTGAACACCATTCGTAACATGGGATACGTGGATTATTTTCTGATCGTATGGGATTTTATCAACTATGCCAGAACCCAGGGAATTCCGGTGGGACCCGGGAGAGGCTCTGCGGCAGGGAGTCTTGTGTCCTATTGCCTGCATATTACGGATATTGATCCCATCCGTTACTCTTTGCTGTTTGAGCGGTTTCTGAATCCGGAGCGTGTTTCCATGCCGGATATCGATATTGATTTCTGCTTTGAACGCAGGCAGGAGGTCATCGACTATGTAGTAGCAAAATACGGCAGTGACAAAGTGGTTCAGATCATTACCTTCGGTACCATGGCTGCCAAAGGCGTGATCCGGGATGTTGGCCGTGTGATGGATCTTCCCTATGCTTATGTAGACGGTATTGCCAAGATGATACCGGGGGAACTGGGGATCACCATCGGTCGGGCGCTGGAGATCAATCCGGAGCTGCGAAAGCTCTACGAACAGGATGAGCAGGTGCGTACACTGGTGGATATGAGTATGCGGCTGGAGGGGCTGCCAAGACATACCTCCATGCATGCGGCAGGTGTGGTGATCTGCCCGGAGTCTGCAGAGGAATACGTGCCCTTGTATCGCGGATCGGAGGGTGCCATCACCACCCAGTTTACCATGACTACCCTGGAGGAGCTGGGTCTGCTGAAAATGGATTTTTTGGGTCTGCGGACTCTGACGGTCATTCACAATACATTGGAGAACATCAGGAAGTCACAGGGCAAATCGATTACTATAGAAGAACTGGATTATAATGACGGGGAGGTATTTGCTTCCATCGGTACGGGACATACGGACGGTATTTTTCAGTTGGAAAGTGCGGGAATGAAGAGCTTTATGAAGGAGCTTCGGCCCAGAAATCTGGAGGATATCATCGCAGGAATCTCGCTTTACCGACCCGGTCCCATGGACTTTATTCCAAAATATGTGAAGGGAAAACGAAACCATGCATCCATTACCTATGCCTGTCCTCAGCTGGAACACATACTGGCTCCCACCTATGGCTGTATCGTATACCAGGAGCAGGTGATGCAGATTGTCCGGGATCTGGGAGGGTATACCCTGGGACGAAGCGATATTCTCCGCCGAGCCATGAGCAAGAAGAAGCAATCGGTGATGGAAAAGGAGCGAAGCGTCTTTCTTTACGGAGATGAAGCGGCGGGTATTCCCGGCTGTGTGAAGAACGGGATCAGCCAGCAGGTAGCGGGGCAGATTTACGATGATATGATCGATTTTGCCAAATATGCCTTCAACAAATCCCATGCCGCCTGCTACGCAGTGGTTGCTTATCAGACAGCCTGGCTGAAATACTATTATCCGGTGGAGTTTATGGCAGCACTTTTGACCTCCGTTATCGACAATCCCGGAAAAGTTTCGGAGTACATTCTCTCCTGCAGATCCATGGGAATCGAGATCCTGCCCCCGGATATCAACGAAGGAGAAGTGGGCTTTTCGGTCTCCGGACATTCCATCCGATACGCACTGACCGCCGTAAAAGGGGTGGGCAGACCCGTGATAGAGGCCATTGTAGAGGAAAGAAGAAAGCGCGGTCCTTATACGAATCTGCAGGATTTTATCGGCAGAGATGAACAGGGTCTGGTAAATAAGAGAGTGATCGAGAATATGATCAAGGCGGGTGCCTTCGACAGCATGGAAGGTACCAGAAAGCAATACATGAGTGTTTACATTCAGATTTTGGAGCATATTCAGCAAAACAAAAAACACAATATGGCAGGACAGCTGTCCCTGTTTGACATTGTTGACAAGGAGCAAAAGGCAGAATTTGACATTCGGCTGCCGGAAGTGGGGGAGTATTCCCGGGAAATGATGCTGACCTTTGAAAAAGAAGTGCTGGGTGTCTATGTCAGCGGACATCCCCTGGAGGAATATGAGCAGCTGTGGAAAAAGAACATCACCCATACCACCCATGATTTTCTGCTGTCCGAAGAGACCGGAGAAATCCCCTTGAAGGATGGACAGGAGGTTACGGTAGGCGGTATCATTACGGAGAAAAAGATCAAGTATACGAAACAGGATCAGATCATGGCATTTTTGACGCTGGAGGATCTTGTAGGAAGCATCGAGGTGATTGTTTTTCCAAAGACCTATGAAAGAATCGGAAGTAAGCTGGAGGAAGAAGGCAAAGTATTTCTGCGGGGAAGGGTGCGGGCAGAAGACGAAAAGGACGGCAAGCTGTATTGTGAGTCTGCACTTGGATTTGACGAGATCCCAAAGAAGCTGTGGATCAAGTTTTCCACAAAAGAAGCATACGGTGCAAAGGAAGCACTCCTGCTGCAGAGTCTCCTTGCCTCGAAAGGACCGGATCGGGTGCATATCTATGTGGAGGAAAGCCGTCAGATGAAGGAACTGCCGGCCGATTACCGGGTTCGTGTGAGTCCGCAGCTGCTTGCCGGATTGGGCAAGGCATTCGGACAGGAGAATATCCGCGTGGTAGAGTAGAAGTATTGCATATAAGAGAAAAAAGGATTAAAATGGAACTGATAAAATCAATCGTAGAAAGTCGTGAGGAAAGAGGATGTCAAAGGAAATCAAAACCATCGGTATCTTGACCAGCGGAGGCGATGCTCCGGGAATGAATGCGGCGATTCGTGCCGTTGTGAGAAAGGCACTTACCAACGGTGTGAAGGTAAAGGGAATCAAAAAGGGGTATCAGGGACTTTTGAATGAGGAGATCTCGGACATGAGTGCAGCCTCCGTAGCCGATACCATCCAACGGGGCGGCACCATTCTGGGGACAGCCCGATGCCAGGAATTTATGACGCTGGAGGGGCAGATTCGGGGAGCGGAGATCTGCCGGGAGCACGGGATTGACGGAATCGTGGTCATTGGCGGGGACGGTTCCTATAAGGGAGCCCAGGCATTGGCCCGTCAGGGAATCAACACCATAGGAATTCCGGGTACCATCGATCTGGATATTGCCTGTACGGAATACACCATCGGCTTTGATACGGCGGTAAATACAGCCATGCAGGCCATCGACAAGGTGCGGGACACCTCTTCCTCCCATGAGCGCTGCAGCATCATCGAAGTAATGGGAAGAAATGCCGGCTACATTGCACTCTGGTGCGGTGTTGCAAACGGTGCGGAGGATGTTCTCATTCCTGAAAAATACGACTACAACGAACAAAATATCGTAAACAATATCATCCATAATCGAAAAAAAGGAAAGACCCACCACATTATCATCAATGCGGAGGGGATCGGGCACTCCACCTCCATGGCAAGACGGATCGAGGCGGCTACGGGAATCGAAACGAGAGCCACCATTCTCGGCTACATGCAAAGAGGCGGCAGCCCTACCTGTAAGGATCGTTTTTATGCTTCTATGATGGGGGCTTTTGCGGCGGATCTTCTGTGTGAAGGCAAGAGCAACCGGGTGGTTGGCTATCAGCACGGAGAATTTATTGATTTTGATATCGAGGATGCCCTCAATATGCAAAAGAGTATTCCCGAATACCAGTTCAAGGTAAGCAGACTGCTTTCCATGTCTCTGTAAAGAGGCATCATCAAAGAGGGGATGAGGATATCAGCTTAGGAGGGTGAGGGAAGGTGATTACAGCAGCTTCCAATACAAGGATAAAAGAGGTCAGCCGGCTGATTGCCCAGCCTAAGGCGCGCAGGGAGCAGGGGCGGTTTGTGGCAGAGGGTGTGAAGATGTTTCTGGAGGCACCTGAAGATCAGCTGTGTGAGGTGTATGTCTCGGACCTCTTTTTGGACAGATGCAGAAATGACAGTGGGTTTCTGACAGAGGAGGTAAGAGCCGCCTGTGAAGAGAAGCTGCTGCAATGCGGATATGAGACGGTGGCAGATGGGGTAATGAGAAAGATATCCGATACCCAGACGCCCCAGGGCGTGATATGCGTGCTCAGTCAGCCTGCCTATACATTGTCTGTATTTTTCAGAAAGCCCAATCCCCTGCTGTTGCTTTTGGAAGACATTCAGGATCCGGGGAATCTGGGAACCATGCTGCGGACGGCGGAGGGTGCCGGTGCGGACGGCGTTCTTATGAGTAAGGGCACGGCGGATATGTACAATCCAAAAACCATTCGGTCTACCATGGGCTCCGTTTATCGGATGCCTTTTCTTTATACGGAGGATCTGACGGATATCATGGGGATGCTGCAAAGCAAGGGTATTCGGATCTCTGCCGCACATCTGCAGGGGGCGGTCAGCTATGATAGGGTCAGCTATCTGGAGGGCTGCGCCATTCTCATCGGAAATGAGGGCAGAGGCTTAAAAGAAGGCACTGTAAAGATGGCAGACCGTACCGTTATGATCCCCATGGCGGGACAGGTGGAGTCGCTGAATGCCGCCGTGGCTTCGGCGGTGCTGCTGTATGAAGCGGCCAGACAGAGAAGAGCATGAGGAAATCAGAGAAGAGCATAAAGAAATCAGTGAGGTGTGAAATGAAGCTGGGATTGATCGGTGCGGGAAATATGGCGCGAGCCATCATCGGAGGCGTGGTGAAGCAGGGAAGCTACAAAGGAGAAGATCTTCTGGTTTCCCGGAGGCAGCAAGAAGCCCTTGAAAAGCTCCGGGAGGCTTACGGGTGCGGCATTACTACGGACAATGTCCGGGTGGCAGCAGAGACGGATATCCTGTTTCTGGCGGTAAAGCCGCAGATGCTGCCGGGGGTGATCGCAGAAATCAAGGATGTAGTAAGGCAGGAGCAGGTGATCGTCAGTATTGCGGCGGGCAAGACCCTGGACTGGCTGACGGAGGCCTTTGGCAGAAATGTAAAGCTGGTACGCTGTATGCCCAATACGCCGGCATTGGCCGGAGAAGGCTGCACCGCTGTCTGTGCCAATGCTTTGACGAGTGAGGAGGAATTGGAGCGGATCACGCAGATCTTTGAAAGCTGCGGAAGAGCCGTTCGCCTTCCGGAGTCTCTGATGGACGCCTTCGGAGCTCTTGCGGGCAGTTCGCCTGCTTACGTCTTTATGCTGATAGAGGCCATGGCAGACGGTGCGGTGGCAGGGGGGATTCCCAGAGCACAGGCATACGGCATAGCGGCGCAGACTGTTCTCGGAAGCGCAAGGCTGCTGCTTGAAACGGGAGAGCATCCCGGTGTGCTGAAGGATATGGTGTGTTCGCCCGGAGGTACTACCATCCGCGGACTGCAAATCCTGGAACGGGAGGGTATGCGGGCTGCCGTGATGCAGGCGCTGGAGGCATGTATTCAAAGAAGTAAGGAATTGTGACAGCTGTACAAATGGAGCAAATGGAAAGAGACGAGAAGAAACGAATCATACGAACCACCCTGGATATGCTGCCGGACGGAAAACCTCCGGAGGAGGGGGAGGATATCAGAATCAGGAAGGTGACGCTTCCGGAGGGAGTGAAGCGGGGGAGTCTGTCCGGGGATGTGGTACGGATCGCCTGGCCCTGTCTGATTGAGTTGATCCTGACGCAGCTGACCAGTATGGTGGATCAGATGATGGTAGGACGTCTTCCGGGACAGGAGGGCATCATGGCACTCAGTGCGGTGGGACTTGCCGCCCAGCCCAAGTTCCTGCTGATGACATTGGTGATTGCCATGAACGTGGGAAGTACGGCGGTGATCGCACGCTACCGGGGACAGCGCAATCAGAAGAAGGCCAATCAGACATACCGGCAGGCAATTCTGTTGAATCTCCTGCTGTCAGTGGTTTTCATGGGAGTGGGGATTCTGGGTGCAGAGCCCCTGATCCGTTTTATGGGAGCGGGAGGGATCACACAGGAGACATTGCGCTACGGGACAGAGTACCTGCGCATCCAGATGTACGGCCTGATCCCGCTGGTCCTGACGGTGACCACCACGGCCGCCCTGCGGGGAGTGGGAGATACACGCATTCCCCTGCTGTACAATACCGTTGCCAATGTAGTTAATGTGATAGGAAACTACCTGCTGATCTACGGAAAGGGAGGTTTTCCCGCCATGGGTGTGGCCGGGGCTTCTCTTGCCACCGTGATCGGACAGACCGTGGCCTTTGGGATGGCGGCGGCAGTGGCATTTTCCAAAAAGAGATACATATTCCTCGATTTTAAAGAAGGATTTCGTTTTGATCCTTCCATTATGCGAAGTGTGGTGGCCATCGGAACCCCTTCCATGATGGAGCAGCTGTTTCTGAGACTGGGTGCCATTCTCTATGTCCGTACGGTGGCGGGATTGGGGGATACCATGTATGCTGCGCATAACGTCCTGCTGAGCATCATGTCTATGACCTTTATGATCGGACAGGCCTTTGCCACCTCGGCCACTACCCTGATGGGGCAGAGTCTGGGAAAGCTGCGGAGAGATATGGCGGCATTATATATGAAGGAAACGAGACGACTGGGCTTGTATGTTTCCTGTCTGATGCTGGTGGGAATGGCATTGTTTCGGGTTCAGATCATCGGTTTGTACAATTCCACACCGGAGGTGGTGGAGATAGGAAGTCAGATTCTGTTTCTTCTGGCCTTTTTGCAGCCTGTGCAGACGGATCAGTTTATCGTCTCGGGGGGACTGCGGGGCGCCGGAGATACACGCTATACGGCAGCAGTTATAGCCGTTTCGGTGCTTTTTGTCAGAAATGTGCTGGGGACACTGATGGTAAAGCTCTGGCATCTGGGACTGTGGGGTGCCTGGATCGCCATGTCGGGAGACCAGGGTGTGCGTGCCCTGCTGATCCTGCATAGGTACTATTCGGGGAAATGGAGTCTGATCCGGCTGAAGGAGGAGATGGGATAAAGGGGCAGCAACGATGGAAGGGAGGATGGGGTGAATTGCCAATACAGATAGTCATCCCAGGCTCTATCGCTCCATAATTTATTCATCTTTAACCTCAATCAAATCGTGTTGTTGTCCACGTCCTTCTGCCAGTTGCTTCATTCCTCGATCAATCATAGCCAAATATTCTGCGTTCCTTGCTGCTCTTTCCATCTGATTATATTTTTCAAGGCTTAGAATCACTACATTTTTTTCGTCCTTACGTGTAACGATAACAATCTCTCCGCTGTCACTGGCCTTATCACAATAGCTTTTCAAATATCTCTCCACATGTCAATAGTTTATCCTGATATCAACTCCAAACAAGCCTTGCAATACCTCCAACCGCCCTGTTTCGGCGACTTGACAAATACTTCCTGCTTTGCTAAGATAAATTTTGTAACAAATTTTAATAAAATTGTAACAATTCACATCAGGAGACGCATCACTCCCGTAGGGAGGGCTCCGTTGAGAAGGTTACAGTTGGAGGTTTGAATGAGAACAAAAAGCAGAAAGGTCCTGGGTAAGGTTGTGGGCGTGATGGCTTCTGTTCTGGCTTTTTCTCTTACGGGAGAGACCGTGGCCATGGCTTCCAGTGTGGATGCGATCGAGAGTCTGCGTGTGGGGGCTGCCGAGGTTCTGGACACGATTGAAGTGACAGAGTCCGAGGATCCGGAGCTTTCCTTGGAGCCTCGGAAAACGGGTGAGGAGAAGGCGGAAGAAGCAGAGGAAGAGGACATGCGAAAGTCCGGCCTTGTGATGGCCAACGTGGATAATTCCATGAACGTCAGAGAAGAACCGAGTACGGATGCTGCCAAGGTGGGAATCTTATACGCGGATTGCGGCGGAACGGTACTGGAGACGAAAGAAGGCTGGACGAAGATACAATCCGGGAACCTGATAGGATGGGCCAACGATGAATACCTCCTGTTTGGGGAGGATGCGCTGAAGCTGGCCGAAGAAGTAGGTATATATGTGGCCACCGTAACGGGCAATCGTCTCAGGATACGCAAGGAGCCGGGAGCAGAGACCACCGTCTGGGGAATGGTGGACAAAGGCGAAGTGTTCAAAAGTATAAAGGAAGAATCCACGGAGGAATGGATCGCTGTGGAATACGGTGGAGAGCTGGGGTATATCTCCCGAGAGTATGTGGATGTATCCTTTCAGATCGATCATGGAGAGACCTTTGCCGAGATAGAGGAGAGAGAAAAAAAAGAACGGAAGGAACGCAACCGGTTGATCGCCCTGGAGGGGGTATCGGTGCTTGGAACCACAGAGGAGGTATTGCTGGGGGCACTGATCCAGTGTGAGTCCGGTAATCAGCCCTATGAGGGACAGGTAGCGGTAGGAGCGGTGGTGATGAATCGCGTGAACAATCCGGCCTACCCCAATACCATAGCGGGTGTTATATATGCCTCGGGGCAGTTCACTCCTGCCGGAAGCGGTCAGGTGGAAGCGTGTATCAACAGGGGCGTGAAGGAATCCTGTATGCAGGCGGCCAGGGCTGCTTTGAGCGGAGAATCACCGGTGGGAGGCGCCATGCATTTTCGAAGAGCAGGCAGCAGAGAGGGCCAGGTGATCGGAGATCATGTATTCTGGTAAAGCAAGATCGAAGATATAAAGATGCGGGTAACAAATAGATATAAAGATACCAGGATAGGAAGAGATAAATAGATATAACAGGATAGCAATACAGCAGGGGCGCTTTCCAACCGGGAAGGTACCCCTGTTATATTTTTCTTGAACATCTTGAACACACCCCCGATGTATAGTATAGTAGTATCTGTATCCCGGAGTGTTT
>JAFQLB010000012.1 GCA_017396675.1 Lachnospiraceae bacterium | reverse complement strand
GCCTGCTCAATCAGCTCTTCCGCATCCTGATACTGCGCCCTTATTGCAATCTCCGCATATACCGATATGCCAATATATTCCGGATTTAAGATGCGTATACGGGTCCCCAGCATCTTGCCTCTCTCCAGCACCTGTTTTAGATTCTGGCGGTATCTTTCATTCAGATGTCCGTCATGATTGCGGCTGCTCAGGGGCTGCACGACAATAGATATCTGGTTCTCCGGCATACTCTCCGTTTCTTTTCCCCATTCCGTAGGCGGGATCACACGGCTGTCCAATATGAGAAGTCCCGGTGTCTTTCTTGCCAGTTCTTCATAATCCTGATAGGTGACCCCCCTTGTAATGTCCTTCGCTTCACGTCGGAACCGTTCAAAACACTGGCTCAGGCTCTCACTGTTCCTGCCTCCGTCTGTCTTCTTATACTGCTTCACGCCAAGATCAGGATAAACCACGCATTCCCGGATCTTATCCGCCTTGATGTTTCCTGCAAGACCCTGACTCGTCCGAAGCCGGATGATCCGAATCTCGCCGTCCGGCGCAAGACCCCGTTCTCCATTTCCGAAGAATAGCTTCTGTCTGTCCGGATCCAAGACAAATACTTCATCTTCCGGTGTACAGTTATCAAAATCTTCTTCCTTATGGTAGGATACGAACAGGCCGCTTCTTCTGTCCTGAATCAGGATCTCAAATTCATCATACATCATATCCGGAATATTCAGACTGTACTCCTGATTGGCAAAGGCGTTCCCGACACCTGCAATACGCCTCTCCTCCATGCTTTCCTCCCAGACTGCCAGACGGCATTTGAGCGTCCCTGTCAGTCCTGCAGGCTTCTCGAAGAGAAAGACTGTATTTCCATCCTGTCCAGTCTCCCGCTGTGTCTCCGGCACCAGCTGCCATCCTTCTCCCTGTCTGATATACAGCTCAGCCCGTCCCTCCTGTGCCAGATAGAGACCGCTTTCAATCATGACCGCTTCCGCATCGTCATTTGCCGCATTGACCTCATGATCCTCATAATCGCAGAACGTATACTGCTGCCTGACCGTTATTTCATTCAGATATACATTTTCGATGAGCGGCGGCACATCATAGTAGTTCTCCTCAAGTGTCACCCGGATCTGCCAGACACCTGTCTCTGTATCCGGCTCCATTGCTTCCGGAATATGCAGACGCACCTTGCCGCTCTGCAGGAATGCATATGTCTCATCCGACTCGACTTCCATCTCTCTCCAGCCGCTCTTGCCCGGATATTCCCATCTCAGCATGGCAAGAGGAATAAACCCTTCTTTTATCGGATTTCTCCTGACCTCATACTCCGTACGGACAGCAAAATAGATATCTGTCTTCCACTCATGGCTGAGAGGTCTGTCAAGCACAAAATAGCACTGGTTTCCCGCCTCAGGCTCCTCTCCAAAGGGGTACAGCTTCATCTGCTTCTCAAACTCATTCCCGATATTATAATATCTGCTGGCGTTCTCCTTCTGCACCATATAGGAACCGGTCAGCCGAATCGGATAGATCCATTCTTTCTCAGTCGTTTCAAACGCCATATCTCCTGCATAAAAGCGGCAGCCTCTTGGCAAAGGCAGCATCCTGCTGCCGGCTGCCTCTTTTGGCTCCACACTTACAGCCCCCTCTGAAGGGAGGATATGCCCTGCCTCCATTCCCAGAAGCCGCAGATATTTCCTGCGTTTCCTGTCGCTCAACTGACTCAGATGGTACTGCTGCACTTCCTTTAGCCAGGAAAACAGCTGTATCAAAGTGATCCCGGGGTCGGAAGGATTGTAATTCGTCCACTCCGGATATTCTCTTGGTATGTGGTATATCGCATCAGATTCAATTTCCTGATAAGTCCTGTCGTCCAGGTTTAAACGATTTAACATAACCGACTCCTTTTACATATCTATCAGTATCTCATGTACTCCGCTCATCGGAAGCAGATAGCCGGACAGAAGCGTTTTCTCGTCAATCTCTGTCTCTTCCGGATGCCCTCTTTTGTAACCCCGCAGCGTCAGGCCGCTGATATGCCGTACTCCCTTTACCCGCTTCAATGCATTCATGATCTGGTTCTTTCCCGGGAGCGTTCCAATCTCCCATCCCTCTCCATGGAAATTTCCACGCATGGGATCAAGAAACCGTTCCAGCTCATCCAGTACTCTCTTTCTCGTTACAAACACCTCTTTTTCCTGCCACAGCTCAATGGTAACTCTGACATCCAGCCGGATCATCTCCGGTCTTACGATATGAAACAGACCCAGATGGAGGAGGTTCTCATCCATATACCCTGACAGATACTCGTAGATCCGCATCCTCGTTCTCTCAAAGCTGTAAGATTCTTCTCCGTTTTCTTTGGGAAGCACCACCAATGTTACCGCGCCATTCTTCTCCTTCCGGTTCTGGTCATATCCGGAAAAACATTTGACCTTACTGATGCTGCGCGTCGCCTCCCATACCATGGCCTCATAATCTCCGGCGGAGACACAGCGGTGCCCGTGCCTCAGCCTTTTCGCATTCCGCCTGGCCGCCTCTGTCACGGTCTCCTGCGGTGTTCCGCACACAGTGGCGATCGGGTTATAGCTGCTGTTGATGAAGCCTACGGTGCGTCCCAGTTGATCGATTGCACCCGCTTCCAGATTCCCCTTGTCCCCCCTGCAGTATTTATAACGTATGCTGACTTCTATCTCTCCATGCTCATTCAGCCTTGCCGTATCCATATATTTCGGGAATGTGACAACCCCTTCCTGCCTGTCTGCAGTAAATAATCTGGAAGCTCCCATCCCGTCAGGAAGCTCGTCTGCTTCCTGCCAGTCTGTCCACACCTGCTGGCGCACACGCTCCACATCATCAGCAGACTCCGATACACGAACCTGGATACTGGCAATATCTCCATAAGGCAGTACAATCCTCTTCTCCTCCTGCTGCGGATCCAGCGTATAGACCTCTGTCAGTGTCTCTACTCCCAGAATACGCGTGGAATTCGGATAGACCCCTTCAATCCTGGGGCAGCATTCCTTCCATGCTCTGTCCCCATATGCCCCTTGCGCATCTGCCATGCGAATCCAGAAAAGGGATTCCTGAAACATGGTTGTACGCCTGATATCTCTGCTCCCGAACCAGGAGATGATACCGGTGTGGCGAAATGACCTTGTCCCGTCTACCACATTCATCTTTTTCCACCCGTCTTCAGACAGATATTCCCATTCAACTCCCGGCATACTGCCCTCTGCCGCATCCTGCAGAACAAATAAGATCTTTAGCGGTCCTCCTGTCGGCGGGCTCTCAAATCCCAGATAGCAGCAGGTCTTCTGATCCGGGCTTGGCTTACAAAACGGCACGGCAAACCCTTCCTGCTCCATATCCTTTCTCGCAAACCTCCGCGAAACAAGATTATTTTCTTCCATCAGAAACGCGGGTGACAACGGTGCCCGGCTATAATCATAAAACAGAGAAAAATTGCCGATGACCGGGACAATATATGCGCCCCTTGTCTTAAATTCATTATTCAGCTTCACGATCCTGGCCCGGATATAATAGGTTTCCGCTGAGTTCACCAGTATCCTCTGTATATCCTGCGGACAGTCAAATTCCAGCTTCACCCGCTGCCCGCGCATATTCTCATCTGTACAGAATACTTTCGTATACTTCGGCGCAAGCGGAAGCCGCGTCCATCCGTATCCGTTATAGTACTCCCATAACACCTCCTGGATCGTGATATCATATTCTGCGTCCGGGAGGAAATCCCGTTTTTTCATAATGGTCTTCCAGTTGATACGGTCTGCGTCATACAAGAGCTCCAG
>JAFQLB010000011.1 GCA_017396675.1 Lachnospiraceae bacterium | reverse complement strand
GGAGTACCGTATGAAGCAGTACGGGCATCTGACATCTAAGACGGACGCGGAGATGGCCAGCTTTGCCAAGGAGCTGGATGACATCGAGAAGAACATTGACTCCACCATGGCTCTGATGGAGAGCTACTTTACCGACCAGTATGAGTACGATCAGCTGTCAAAGGCCAACGCCCTGTGGCAGGAATACCGTGCCATGGGAGACACGCTGATGGAGATGAGTGAGAAACAGCAGGTGGATGAGGGCGGTGCCTTCATGGTAGGGGAGATGCTGGATACCTTCAACGAGTTTAATTCCATCTTCCGGGATTTGGTGGAATACGAGCAGACCAATACCAATGCATCTGAGGAGGCTGCTGCCAATATGTACCGGATGGTACTGATCGTCATCGTGGTTGTTATTATCGTTGCGGTTCTGCTTGTATTGTTCTTTGCAAGGACCATCAGCAATATGATCACGCAGCCTACTTATCAGGTACTGGAGGCCGTGAAGGCCATGTCCAGGGGTGAACTGACCGCTACCGATATGCTGACCTATGAGTCCAAGGACGAGGTGGGAGAGCTGGCGGAAGGCATGCGGTTCTGTATGAATACACTGGGCGATTACGTGAAGTCCATCTGTGAGAACCTGGAACAGATCGCAAAGGGAGACCTGACGAGACAGAAGAGAGATATTCCCGACTATCTGGGAGATTTTGCCTCCATTAAGGAATCTTTCGTATACATACTGGGTCATTTGAATGAGACCATGGGACAGATCCTGAGCGTAGCCGGACAGGTGGATTCCGGTTCCGATGAGATCGCCCGTGCGGCAGGTGAGCTGTCGGAGGGAACCTCCGATCAGGCCGGTGCCGTAGAGGAGCTGACGGCCACTATCAATACCGTCACCAGCATGGCTACCGATACCGCAAAGAATGCACAGCAGGCACATCAGATGGTAAGCGAGTCTGTGAAGCGGGCAGAAAACGAAAGACTTCAGATGAAAGAGCTGCAGGATGAGATGCTGCGGATCAAAGAGATATCCTCCGAGATCGAAGCCATCGTTACCTCTATTGAGGAGATTGCTTCTCAGACCAGCCTGCTGTCTCTGAACGCTTCCATTGAGGCTGCCAGAGCAGGCGAGGCCGGACGAGGCTTTGCAGTGGTTGCGGATCAGATCGGAAAGCTGGCTACGGACAGTGCGCAGGCCGTTGTCAATACCAAGGAGCTGATTGACAAGACAGTGGAAGAGATCGACAAGGGCAACCGGATCACGGAGACCACCGCAGAGGGCTTCGGACGGATCATTGAGGAGCTTGGCAAGTTTGCCGAAGCCTCTCAGGAGAGCAGCGTGGTGTCCCAGAACCAGGCAGAGATTCTGCATCAGGTGGAAGACGGAATCGAGCAGATTTCCACGGCAACTCAGCAGAATGCCGCAGCTTCCCAGGAGACCTCCGCTATCTGCGAAGAGATGGCAGCAAGGGCAGCAGAGTTGAACACTCTGGTTTCCAACTTCAAGCTGGCATAAATAAGATCTAAGTTACGACGTGACCGGAGCCGGCATACATCCATGTATGGCGGCTCCTGCTTCGTGCATCGTTCTATTGATCTTTTCTTTCTTTTTTTCAACTCTGCAAATACGTTTTCTTATCTCACCGCCGATGAATGGGGCGGTCTTTTTGCTTGCCCTTTTATGTTTTCTATGGTAATATAAATCATTACGGAATAATATAATTTCAAGACAGATCCAGAATTCGATAAGGAAGAGGACCGGTAAAGACAAATGCTTAAAACTTTTGCCATGACCGATGTGGGTCGGAGGCGCAAATTAAATCAGGACTACGTATTTACGGCAGATCTCCCTGTGGGGAAGCTTCCCAACCTTTATCTTGTGGCAGATGGTATGGGAGGACATAAGGCGGGTGGTTTTGCATCCAGATATGCGGTTGAGACCATGGTAGAGCAGGTGGGTATTGCCGACTGCGGCTCAAAGGAGGAGATTCTGAGAGCGGCCATTGATGTTACCAATACGTATATACGGCGTAAGGCCATGGAGGACAGTTCCATGTCCGATATGGGCACGACAATGGTAGCTGCCACAATAGAAGGCAGGGAATTAAGTGTAGTCAATGTGGGTGACAGTCGCCTGTATGTGATAGGAGACTCCATTCGACAGATCACATCGGATCACTCTCTGGTAGAGGAAATGGTTCGTATGGGCGGCATTGACAGAGAGCAGGCACGCAGTCATCCTGACAAGAATATCATCACACGAGCGATAGGTGCACAGAAGGAAATAGAACCGGACTTCTTTCAGGTGTCGCTGTGTCACGGTGATGTTGTTCTTATGTGCTCTGACGGCCTCAGCAACATGGTGACGGATGAGGATATGTTTCGTATCATTAGAGAAGGATCTGATTTACAAAGGAAGGCAGAAGCGTTGATCCATGCGGCCAACGAAAACGGAGGCCGCGATAATATAGCAGTTATTCTCATTGCTTACGAAGAAGCATAGCAATCGGAGGTTATAAATGATAAAGATAGGGATGCTGATCGGAGACCGGTATGAGATCCTTGAAAAGATCGGTACCGGTGGGATGTCAGATGTATATAAAGCAAAGTGCCATAAGTTGAATCGTTTTGTGGCTGTCAAGGTGTTGAAGCAGGAGTTTTCGGAAAATGAGAATTTTGTTTCCAAATTCCGGGTGGAGGCTCAGGCAGCTGCGGGGTTGATGCACCCCAATATCGTAAATGTTTACGATGTAGGCAATGAAAGCGGCATCTATTATATTGTGATGGAGCTGGTGGAAGGGATTACCCTGAAAAAATACATTGAGAAGAAAGCCCGTTTGTCGGTGAAAGAGGCGATCAGTATTGCCATTCAGGTATCCATGGGAATTGAAGCCGCTCATAACAATCATATTATCCACAGGGACATTAAGCCTCAGAATATTATTATTTCCAAGGACGGTAAGGTTAAGGTGACGGACTTCGGAATCGCCAAGGCGGCCACCAGTAATACCATTACCTCCAATGTGATGGGATCCGTTCATTATACGTCTCCGGAGCAGGCCAGAGGCGGCTTCAGCGATGAGAAGAGTGATGTGTATTCGCTGGGAGTGACGTTGTTTGAGATGCTGACAGGCAGGGTACCGTTTAACGGAGATACAACTGTGGCGATTGCCATTAAGCATATCCAGGAACCGATACCCAGTCCCCGGGATTTCGTGGCAGAGATCCCATACAGCGTGGAGCAGATCGTTTTTAAGTGTACTCAGAAAAGTCCGGACAGAAGATATCAGTCCATGACGGAGCTGACAGAGGATCTGAAGCGTTCTCTGATGACACCGGAAGCGGATTTTGTAAAAATGATCGATCCTGATGAGGAGGGATCCACGAGAGCGATATCCGATCAGGATATTCGTCAGATCAAGAAGCAGGTACAGAAAAAGGAAGCTGCCGACCGGGGCGTTCGGGGAGAGTCTATCCGCCTTCGTGAAGATGTGGAAGAAGAAAAAAGAAGGGGAAGAAAAAAAGAAGTCAGAACCGGCAGGAAGAGGATGGAGATGAATATGACCCGAAGATGGAAAAAATAACTACCATCCTTGCAGTGGTAGCAGCTATTTTAATTGGATTGATTGTAATTTTTCTGGTAGGAAGAGTGGTGGGTGTATTCCCCTCAGGCAGAGATGAGAATGAAGTAAGCATGGAAGAGGATGTAACACAAGAGGAAGAAGCGCCCTCGGAAGAAGAGTCCGGAGAATCTTCTTTTAATACGTCCGAACAGATATCTCTTCGGGATGTACTTGGCATGGATTACGGTGAGGCCGCTGCGGTATTGCAGCAGGAAGGATTTGAAGTAGCAAAGGAAGAAGTTTTTCATGATACCATAGAAAAGGGGACGGTGATCAGCCAGACCCCCGGCAGCGGAGAGCCGGTAAGCCGCGGAGATGTGATTACGCTGCAGGTCAGCCTCGGATCCGAGGTTACCAAGGTCAGGGTGCCTGAGGTGATCGGCTACAGCTCTATGGATGCTACGGTGATATTGGTGGAAGCAGGTCTGCAGGTGGGTGTGATTGAAGAGACCACCAATTCTGACGCAACGCTTGTGGATAAGATCTGCTATCAGAGCTATTCTGTTGGATCCTATGTGGAAAAAGGAACTGTGATCGATCTGAAGGTCAGCATCGGAGTGGGAGAGAGTACCTACAGCTTTGTAGGCAGTATTGCGGGACCCGGAGAAGAGGATGCGGATTACGTGGCAGGAACGGAAACCACCGTGATATTGACCACCAGTGCGGGTGTGGAGATTTCCAGGACCTCTACCTCCGTATTTCCCCACAATATGAATATCAGCGGCATACCGGGAGCCGAAGATGGGGTGATTACGTTTGTGTATACGGTCAACCTTCCGGCCAGCACCACAACCAACGAAGCCGGAGAAACCGTTACGGTGCCGGGAGGAACGGAGGAAAGGGTCATCAACAGACCGGTGAAATTCGCAAAGGAATAGACAGCATGGAAGGAAGAATCATCAAGGGAATCGCAGGTTTCTATTACGTCTATATTCCTTCCAAGGGTTTATGGGAGTGTAAGGCCAAGGGGATTTTTCGCAAGGAAGGAATCAAGCCGCTGGTGGGTGACAGAGTGAAGCTGGATCCTGTGGATACAAAGGAGAAAGAGGGAAATATTACCGGAATACTTGCTCGCAGCAATGAGCTGATACGGCCGGCCGCTGCCAACATTGATCAGGCGGTGACTGTTTTTTCGGTAAAAAGTCCGCAGCCAAACTTAAATCTCCTGGATCGTTTTCTGATTATGCTGCAGCAGAAGAAGATTCCCTGTATTCTTGTTTTTAACAAATGTGATCTGGCAGCTCCTTCTGAGAGGAAAGAGCTGGAAGCGGTATACGCAAACAGCGGATGCAGGGTACTTTTTCTCAGTGCGCTCAAGAATCAGGGAATGGAAGAGCTGCAGGCACTGCTGCGGGATAAAACATCCATAGTGGCAGGTCCCAGCGGTGTAGGTAAATCTTCCATCATTAATCTGCTGCAGAGTCATATCAGCATGGAGACGGGAAAAATCAGCGAAAAGATCGAGCGGGGAAAGCATACCACGCGCCATTCCCAGCTGATCCCTCTGAGTGATTCCGCCTTTATCATGGATACTCCGGGCTTCAGCTCATTGGCAGTATTTGATCTTAAGAAGGAGGAGCTGGAAGGATATTATCCTGAATTTGAAGATTATCGTGAGGAGTGCCGTTTTTTGGGATGCAGCCATACCCACGAGCCGGACTGCGGCGTTAAGCGGGCACTGGAACAAGAGAAGATCAGCCGGATACGATATGAGAATTATACGCAGATATACGAGGAATTAAAAAATATAAGAAAGTACTGAGTGCGGGAAAGAGAGGAAAAGGTATGAGTAGTACGGGCAATGCGGGACAGGTGATTACCATAAGCCGTGAATACGGGGCAGGAGGCCATTCCATCGGATGTCAGGTGGCGGAGCGTTTGGGAATTCCCTTTTATGATAAGGACATTGTACGTGAGACAGCAAAGGCAAGCGGCTTTGATACGGAACTGATCGAAAATGAAGAAGAGGATGTACGGAAAAGAGATACCATCTTAAAAACGATCTGTGCCGTTTCCAGCAATTATTATCGTGATACACAGGATGCCATTCATGATGTGCAAAAAGCCGTCATTCAGCGTCTGGCTTTACAGGGGCCCTGTGTGATCCTGGGTCGCTGTGCGGATGAGTATCTGAGAGAGGCGGGCATTGACAGTCTGAACGTTTTTATTCATGCGGACGATGTGCATCGTGCCGTACGGGTGAGTGAGCTGATCGGCAGTAAGAATGCAACGGAGATTCAGAAGCTGATGGCCAAAAAGGACAACAGCCGCCATACATATTATAAACATTACACCGGAAAGGAATGGGGCGACGGACGCAATTATCATATGACGCTGGACAGCGGTAAACTGGGCTATGAGCTGTGTGTGAGGCTGATCGTGGAGGCGGTGCAGTAAAGAGCGTATTAGTGTTTCGGACAGGCTGTTTCACGATAAGGCCAAAGAAAAAGCGGAGAAGAGAGGATATCTTCATGGTTAAGATATATTGCTATTCAAAATGTACAACATGCAGGAAAGCATTAAAATGGCTGGAGGATCATAAGATCGGATATACGTCCGTCGATATTAAAGAGGATCATCCTGATGAAAAGACGCTGCGTCAGATCCATAAGAAGAGCGGGCTTCCACTGAAGAAGTTTTTCAATACCAGCGGACAGCTGTATCGGGAGATGGAACTGTCGAAGAAGCTGCCGGATATGAGTGAGGATGAGATGTTTCAGCTTCTGGCATCGGATGGGATGCTGGTAAAGAGACCGCTTCTTATTACCGAGGATAGAGCGATTCCGGGATTTAAGGAGGAAGACTGGAGGAAGGCACTGTGAGCAGGATAGAGCTGATCAATGCGTCTTGCGCAGATCAGACGGTGGATGCTGTTGTAAATGCCGCAAATGGCGGTTTACGGGCAGGCGGTGGAATCTGTGGCGTGATATTCAAAAAGGCAGGCATGACTGAGCTTACCGAAGCTTGCAAAAAATACAAGACACCGCTACATGACGGTGATGCGGTCATCACGCCGGCTTTCCATATGTCAAATGTGAAGGCGATCATACACGCTGTAGGTCCCAATTTTGCGGTTACACCAAAGGCATTTCAGGAGTTGTTTGATGCTTATTACAATTCCATGAAGGTGCTGATGGAGAATGAATATCACAGTATCTCATTTCCGTTGATCAGTGCGGGTATATTCGGCGGAGCATTGGAAAATCCCGTGGCAGAGTCGACAAAACAGTGTCTGAGAGCGTATCGGGAGTTTACCGCTGATTATCCCGATTATGAGATAGATGTAAAACTGTGTGCATTTACGGTCTCGGAGATGCAGGAAGCAATGAAGGAATATGAGACTATGGCTGCTGAAGTTGAAGAAAATTGAGGAGAGTTGGTGTGACGGTCAGTCAGGGAGGCAGTAATAAATGGATTCTATGACTATGAAATCTATCTTTGAAATAGGCGAGACAATAATCTGGCTGCTGTTATGCTTCTGAGAAAGGATGAAGTGATTGCTGATATAGCTCCTGCCTACGTGACGGATGCGCTGCTCCGCCGGGTGAATGGGGACCGCTATGACGACAGAGAGATTATTAAGACAAATTTGGTTGAAAGCTATGAGCAACTGATGGAGTTTGATTGTAAGCACCTTCCGGACAAATTCTTTTTGGAGGAGGATCGGCGGAAGAGCCTACGGAATATCATCACCCGGGAGATGATGGCCAATGTACTAATTCACAGAGAATTTACAAGTTCTTATCAGGCGAAGTTTGTAATTGAAAAGGACAGGATGTATGTAGAGAATGCAAACCGTGCCCTGCAGGTAGCTTCGATTACGCCGGACAATCTGGAGCCAAATCCGATGATTGCGTCCTTTTTCCGGAATATCGGGTATGCAGACCGGCTTGGCTCCGGTGTGCGGAATTTGTTTAAGTACAGTAAGTTTTATTCCGGAAAAGAGCCGGAGTTTCAAGAGGGGGATGTGTTTCGGATTATAGTGCCGTTGGATGAGGCATATTCTTTTGATTTTGGCGGTGGCAACTCAAAAGACAGTGCCGATAAAGTGCCGATAAAGAAACCGCACTGTCTGAGCAACAAGAAAAAATTGTTGCGTATGTGCAGAAATTTGGAAGCATTACATCCCGCCAGGCGAAGGAACTTCCAGACGGTTCCCGAAGCAAGAAACTGGATCGCAGATGCAAAAAATGAACGGGGTTATCTGAAATTAGAGCAGAGGATATACTCAAAAATGGCGTAAAAATGGAGTAGACACCGAAAGTCCCAAGCCCGGAAACCCTTGAAAATACAGAGAAAACGAAGGAGAATGAAGATATATGAAACTTGGTATCGGAAGACAAGGGCTTGGTTTCATAGGTGGATGGAAATCTATGCAAGGGGATGGAAAGCCCATGGATGCTGGGGATGTGAGGAACAGGGGGAGTATAAAGCCTGATGGAAGTGGATGAGACTTTATGCGGAAATGGTACAGTGGTGGTACAGTAGGTGTTTGGAAGAGGTTAAAGGGAAGTAAGGATAAGTGAGGAGAGTTGGTGTAACGAAAGGATGCCCTTGTCGGTAAGACAGGGGTGTTTTCTTTTGGATGGGGGAGGTGCCACCCAAACTACTACCCAATCAATCG
>JAFQLB010000010.1 GCA_017396675.1 Lachnospiraceae bacterium | reverse complement strand
CTATACCAATAGTTCCGCCGTCTTGGGTGTTGGTTTTGTGTTAAGCAGGGGTATGTATCTCTCTGGCTTTCAGGACTCTTGCTGCGATCACGGAACTTGGCTCGGCCGGTCTTCTCTCCACGAGCTTCTTAGGATCTATCGGATGCATCCAGAGCTGTATGTCTATCCTGTCCATAATGGGACCCGACAGTTTTGACATATACGCAATCCGTTTCGAAGGTGTGCAGGTGCAACGGTCCTTTTCCCCATAATAACCGCAAGGACAGGGATTTGTGGCGGCTACAAGCATAAAGTCGGCAGGGTATTCCACCTTCGCTTTAAGCCTGGATATGGTCACTTTCCTATCCTCCATCGGGGCTCTGAGCACTTCCAGTACCTTCTTTGGAGCTTCACAGAACTCGTCAATGAAGAGGATGCCGTTGTGTGCCAGAGAAATCTCTCCGGGCATAATGTTGTCAGATCCTCCTCCCAATAAAGCTGCAATCGATGCGCTGTAGTGCGGCGACCGGAAAGGCCTCTGCTTCATCAGCCCCCCGAGCGGATTCCCCTTTCCTGCCACCGAGTATACTTTGCTTGTAAGAAAGGATTCTTCAAAATCCATTTTCGGGAGAATCCCGGCCATAGCCTTTGCCAGCGAACTTTTACCCGATCCGGGAGGTCCGATCAGAAGGACGTTGTGTCCTCCGGCAGCAGCAATCTCCAATCCTCTTTTTGCCCCTTCCTGTCCGATGATTTCCGAAAAATCCATTATTCCCGTCAGCACCTTTTCATCCTTTTGTCCTGTAGGTCGGAAAGTCTTCACAAGCAGATCTTTTCTTTCTACCTCTCCCGATAGGATATCCAGAGCTTCCTCCATTGTCTCTACCCCATAAACATCAGTCTTCCCGTATTCGTAAGCTTCTAACGCCGATGATCGGGGAAGTATGCAGCCCTTCAGTCTCTTTTGTGCAGCAAGTTCCACAGTAGGGAGGGCTCCGGGGACTTCGCGGACACTACCATCAAGACCTAATTCTCCCATTATCAGGAATCTGTCAAGAAGAGGGAGCTCCCTCTGCCCGGAAGCTGCTATGATGCCAAGAGCTATCGGAAGATCATATCCGCTGCCCTTCTTATGCATATCCGCCGGTGCCAGATTTATCACTATCTTCCTGCCAGGTATCCTGAACCCCATAGCCTGAAGCGAGGTGACGATCCTAAGCAGACTCTCCTTGATGGCGGCATCTGCCAGCCCGACCAGATGAATCCCTATTCCGGTGGCTATGTCAATCTCCACCTCGACCGGAACGGCATCGATTCCTATACATTTCGCACAATGAATGTTTATCAGCATAATCAATTGTTATTTAATAATTTAATGATGTATTCCGCATCTGCATTTTCCATTAGAGTAAAGCCGAACTGTCCCCTATGTCATCATATTTATACATAACCTTCTTTTCATTCATCAAGGTATTATTCATTTCGTCAGCTTTTAAGTTCGGTGAGTTTTCGAGTACCTGTCTGTTCAAATTTCCCATATAAATCCAGGACCAGACTTAAAAAAGAGAAAAATGTGGTGAAATTCAGCACATAAAAAACTTTTTATGTGACATAAAATTTATTTTATGTCCTTTTGCGGACATCTTATAGATAAAAACTGTAACTATATTGATTAAACTGAAAATCCATAATATGACACTCTCCATAAAAACGAAAATTGCCTCTGTGTTGTTATCAGCGGCTGTGCTTTTCCGGCGTCTGCCCGATGCCTGGAGGTCTGCCGGACTGAAGATAGGTGGATAAAAATGGATGGTTATCTCGAAAAATTGTAAATTTGCATAGCAAAAATTTAAATCAGTATGCTGAGAAAGGCGTTTGAGTCGGTGGGGCGTTATCTGCTTTTTCTGAAGAAGGTGTTCAGAAGGCCTGAGAAATGGAGGATTTTCTTCAGGCAGTTCGTCAATGAGGCGGACAAGCTCATCCTGTCTTCAATCCTGCTGGTAGGGGTGATTTCGCTGTTCATCGGTGGAGTTCTCGTGATTCAGACAGCCTCCAATCTCGAAAATCCGATCATTGACAAGATGTATATAGGATATATGGTGAGGGAGAGTCTCATTCTGGAGTTCTGCTCGACGATGGTGGCTCTGATCCTGGCTGGAAAGATGGGCT
>JAFQLB010000120.1 GCA_017396675.1 Lachnospiraceae bacterium | reverse complement strand
TACCCAGTATACGTCATAGAGGCCGTCGGCATCGGACTGGTTCACCTTCTCCTCTTCCGTCCTTGCCACGCAGGCCAGTGTATTAAATTCATTGGTATCCACCAGCTTCTGTCCGCCGGCGATATTGATGATCACACGATGGGCCCCCGTCTCTCTGTCGGGATTGTTGGTATCGTGAACGGGCAACTCGATAAATTCCAGATCCACGATCTGGGAAAGCCTGTCAACCAGCACGGTACGCTGATCCCGCAGCTCATTGGCCATGGCCCGCTTGTCGATCTCAATGACATTGATCTGCTTATTCAGGGTGGCGATCTCCTCTGCCAACGCATTGATCTCATCCACTCTGGCCTTGATCTCTTCATTGACGTCCTTCTGCACCTGCTCCATGTTGGCGGACATGGTGTTAAAATACTGCGTCAGATTGCCCATATAGCCGATGAACTGATTCTTGGTGGTAGCGTCACCTGCATTCTTGGCTACCTCCTCCAGCGCATTTACCATATTATCAAACACGGTTTTGAAGCCTTCAATGGTACTGTCGTCCTTAAAATAATCCTCCACCTGCTTCATATAATACTGCTTCATTTCATACTCGCCTACATAGGAATTGTTCTTCCAGTATTTGGCATCGTAGAATTCATCCCTGATCCTCTCAATGGCCAGTACATCCACGCCGGCACCGGCACAGCCGTAGGTGGTAAATACACGCAGCGCGTCGGCCGCCTCCTGTACCGTATGCTGGCGGCTGTAGCCTTCCGTCTCCGCATTGGCAATATTGTTGCTGGTGGTATTCAATGCAACATTGGCGGCCACCAGACCGGAATATGCGATATTGAGTCCGAAAAATTGTGATGGCATAGACTGCCTCCTTCCTTATCCCGCTAAGCTCATGATCAGATGCTCCAGCATCTCGTCCACCACGTTGATATAGCGGCTGGACGCGTTGTAGGCGTTCTGGAACTTGATCATGTGATTCAGTTCCTCATCCGAGGACACACCGATCACCTGCTCTCTTGCGGAAAACGTGGCATTCACCGTAGTCTCCTGATTGGACAGGATCTCATTGAAAATGTAACCCGTATTGGCCACCTGGGATACCAGGTCGTCGTAGTAATTGATAAAATTCGTCTTCTTCTGTATGTTGGGGTTGAGGGTAATGTTCTCCTGTGTGAAAGCTGTCTTCAGCTTCTCGATGGTGGTATAATCCACCGAATCCTCCGGCATGATAAAGCCCAGCATAGCCGGCACCTGTAAAAGCTCCTCGTTGATCACCAGGTTGTCCACCGAATACAGCGTCTCATAGGCGGTGACATCCTCTGCGTTAAACACCCAGTCTCCGTTGGCATCCTGGGTATAGCCGTCACTTGTCTTCTTCTGGAAGACCTGTATGGGAGAACCGTCCTCATTGCACAGATACCCCTTGCCCGGCCACTCCGCTTCCGCCGCTACGGCGGCATCATGCAGCACGCCGTTGATGGAGGTAGCAATGCTGTGAATCAGCTGATCAAACTCTGCCTGTACGTTCATAATGACAGACTGGCTGATATCGGGGCTGTAATTGGCAGGGAGCACATCCCTGTAATCGGCTCTGTGATCTCCTCTGGCCAAAAGCAGAGACTTGAGGGCTCCGATGTCCGTATTCAAATCTGCGGAAATAGTGATCCCAAGATCAAATACCTTGGCATTTTCAACACTTTCGGCCGTATATTCTCTTGTACCGTCGGGCTTCTCGATATATCTTGCATGGGAGACCCAGAAGGGCGTATAGAAGCCTGTAATGGGATCCTCAAAGGCGCCCATCTCGTAGACCTTATCCACCTTCACGAGATCCACGCTTTCAAACTGTACGCTGACATTGCCGAATACATCTTCGTCATAGCTGATCTTGCCCAGCTTGGCCAGCTCGTCCAGAATAAAATCTCTGCGGTCTCTCAGGTCATTGGCCTCCTCCTGATCTCCGATCTCTATTTTTACGATCCTCTTATTCAGCTCCAGAAGCTCATCTGCGTAATCATTGATCTGATCCACCTTCTGAATGACCTGATCGTTGAGATTGTCCTGATAATTGCATAGCCCGTCATAGACCGTCTGCGCTCTCTCCAGAAACTGTGCACATTTCTGCACAAACAGTCCCTGCGTTACGGCACTGCTGGGATCCTTGGAGAGCTCCTGTATGGCCGCCCACAATCCGTTCTCTCCCGCCAGAATCTCATGGAAGGATTCACCGTTTAACTCACCCAGAAGGTTTTCCACTTCCGAAAGAGCAGTGGCGGAGACCTCATAAAAGGACTGTCTGCCCGCCTCCTTACGGTAGGTCAGATCCAGGAAATAATCTCTTACATGTTTTACCTTGGAATACTCGACACCCATTCCCACCTGCTGGTTGGAAACGGCTTTGGAATTGTAGGCAATCGTATGATAGAATAAAGTGCCCTGCAATACCTGCTGACGCACATACCCGGTGGTATCTGCGTTGCTCATGTTATGAGCCGTGGTATGCAGAGCATTCTGACTTGTTCTAAGGCCGGAATTACCGACGTATAAACTTCCCATTAAAGACATATATGTGCCTCCCAAAGATGTTATTGTTTGGCATCAAAGCCGCCTGACTCCACACCCATGACCGCACCGGAGTTATACGCTCCCTTTGTGTAATTGGCGGTCTGAGGCGCCGATTTCATGGAATGCAGAAGATTAATGTCAAAGGCCACCATCTCCAGAGAATTGTTAATCAGCTCCCTGTTTCTGTCGTTGATGGTCTTCATCTGCATAACGGTCATCCGCAGATCGTCATGCACCTTTGCCAGCTCCTGCTGTTCCCCGGGCCTTGTATCCAACATCTGTATAATATTTACCAGTTTCAGTGTCGTAACATCCTTGTTCAGTACATTGGCAATATCCTTCACCACCTCTTCCCGTTGGGAATCCAGTCGGTTGATCCTTGCCACAACGCTTTGTTCCTCATCCGTGATGCGTTGCAATTCTTCAATCTTGCCCTCTACAATGACAGGCGTTTTCTTCTTGGATAATTCCAGCAGCTGCTGATACTCTTCGTTCTCACTGCGCAATACCGAAATCAAATTCTCCATTAGGCTGGCCACTGAAACTACCTCCGATATCTGTTATCTCCCGGCTCTCCTCTTCCAAAGTTCAAGCCGGTAATTCAGAACGGGAAGCTTCCCTAGAAGCTTCCCAACAATGCAGTATTGTACTTTTCAAATAATTTCTCTGCAAAGCTCTCCGGAGTCACCCCATAAGTTCCCGCATTCACCTGCTCCTTCAGCGGGGCAACCACTTCTTCTCTCACATCCGGTGCCTCAGCCACTGCCGTTCTCGCAGTCTGGATGTCCTTTCCCTTGCTGCTGATCTGCAGCTTATCCTGAAAATCCGCCTGCTTGCCTTTGGCTGCTTTGTGTGTACTCTGTGTACTGTACAGCTGCTGCACCTGTGTATAGGCATCTATCCGCATAAATCTAATCCCTCCTTTACCCGGAATTCAGACACTATCCTTTTGTCTTACTATGAATATCGGATGAATCGGAAATTACTTTAGATGTTTTTTTGCGGATGTGTATTCGTGCGGAAAAGTCATTTTATCTATGGGGCGATGAGATAAGGAAGCTTATCTCAAAAGGCAATGCATCGGGACGCTAGGAAAACTGCAGATCCACATGACGGATCTTCTTCTTTTGGGAGAAAGGTATCCTTTCTCAATACCCGTGCGCAGGTGGCTTGCTTTTTCTGCATCAGGGGAACAGAAGATAAAAAAGATCAATAGAATAGATGCCTCTGTGGGAGATGTCAAGGGCAAAAAGATTTCCGTAGAACAAAGTCGCTGTTGGTATG
>JAFQLB010000119.1 GCA_017396675.1 Lachnospiraceae bacterium | reverse complement strand
TGCCGGAAGGAATTGACGGAAAAAGAGGCGTGTACCCTGTGGCTGAGAAGCTGGATCCTGATTTTTTTATGCTGGCTTCCGGTCTTTCTGGCCTTTTATCCCGGTGCCTTCGTCTATGACGCACAGGAGGAATACGTGCAGGTGGCCACCAGAACCTTTACCACCCATCATCCTTTGGCTCATGTGTTGCTTCTGGGCGGTATGGTGGCGGCGGGCAATAAGTTCCTTGGCTCCTTCAATGCCGGGATCGCACTCTATACCATCTGTCAGATGATTGCATTGTCCGGTGTCTTCGGCTACAGTGTGGTGTACATCAGAAGAAAAATGCAGAGCAAATGGGGGGAATGGCTTCCGATTTTGTTTTACGGCCTCTTCCCTGTTATCCCCATGTATGCAGTCTGCTCTGCAAAAGACGGAATCTTCACTGCCGCACTGCTTGTCGTCATTCTGCAGATGCTGTATTTTTTTGAAGATCCCGTTGCCTGGATGTCGAAACGAAGCAGCCGTATTGCAGGGATTCTTGCAGCTGTGGTGATGATGCTGTTTCGCAATAACGGGGTCTATGCATATCTTTTATGGAGCCTTTGTGCCCTTGCGTTTCTGGCAGCGTGTAAGTACACGAGGTACACGCCGAAGCTGATGGGAAGGGTGGGAAGGATGATGCTCGGTGCTCTGGTGCTGTATCTGCTGATTGGCAGATCGACGGCAGGGATTCTGGATGCCGCTCCGGGAGGGAAGCAGGAGCTTCTCACGGTTCCTCTTCAGCAGATGGCACGTGTGTATGCATATGCACCGGATACCTATTCCGTGGAGGAGCGGGACACTCTGTATGAAATATTGCCAAAGGAACATCTGGCGCTGTATACGCCAAGAATCTCAGATCTTTTAAAATCCGGCTTCAACAATGATAATTTTGCGGCAGATCCCGCCAAATATCTGGCCTTATGGATAAAAATCGGTCTGCGCAGTCCCATGACCTATCTCAACGGATGGCTGCTCACCTCTTACGGCTACTGGTATCCGGACAGCGTGATCAATGTGTACGGCGGCAATACGGTGCATACATACACGTATGAGGAGAGCTCCTTCTTCGGCTTTGAAACGGAGCCCCCCGGCCTTCGGGAAAGTAAGCTTCCCCTGCTGGAGGAGTGTTACAGGAAGCTGTCGCTTACGCTGTATCAGCAGAGGGTTCCGGGACTGTCCATGCTGTTTTCCCCGGGATTTCTGTTCTGGGTATATGCCTTTTGTATGGGATATCTGCTGTGGCGAAGGGGAGAGCATCCCTGCAGTATGACTGCAATGACGGCAAAGGGCGGGCGGGAAAGCCTCCCTATGCAGCGCTTTGTGCCCCTGCTGTTGATCTTCTTTCTGTGGCTGACGGTGCTGCCGGGTCCCACTTATCTGGTCCGATATGTATTGATTTTGTGGTTTGCATTACCTGTATTTGTCACTGCGGTTAAAGTATGATATAATATACAGAATATACCCTTGTTAAGAGACGGTACCTTTGGAGAGAAATATGAATCAGAAAATCACGATAAATCAGGGAATTCAATATAGTATCACGGCGATTTTGCTGCTTGCCTTCCTGTTGATCTGGCCTTTGGATGTGATCCGGCTTACGTCGGTATCAAAAAGTGACGAGGTTCACCTTCAGACGTCCCTTCCTGTCAGTGTGGAAAACAATGCCACCCAGATGTTTATTGCGGAGGGCAGTCATCTGGAGGCAGTGGAGCTCTATGTACAAAATGAGATGCAGGGTGAGATAATTACCTTTCGTCTGTATGACGGCGATTATCAGCAGCTCTGGGAGACCTTTTACACAGTGGAGGAGAAGGCAAAGCTGCCGGGCTTTTTAAGGATTCCCATTGACATGGAGCTGCAGGAGGAGTGGATGTATTATTACACCATTGAAGGCTTGACAAAGGAGCTCTACGTCAGCTACGAGGATACCAATGCATCCTCCTCTTATGCCAACGGAACCCTGCTCTACGGCGGGAATGAGGTACCGGGGAAGAATATCATTATCCGATATCACTACAGCGAAAGCCTTCCCTGGTGGGGGATTCTGCTTGCGGGGACGCTGCTGTCAGCAGCGGCGGTTATACTGGATCGTTGGATGAAAACCGCACTTCCCGGCAGATTCGCATGTTTGGATCGTGTGATCACCGTGCAGCGGCTGCTGCAATGTACCCTGAATCCGCCGGTGGTACTGGGAACGCTGGCGGCGCTGCTGGCCGTGTTTCCGGGACGAAGGTTCGGAACGGGAATGGTCAATTACGGATTCTATTATCTGGGCATTCTGCTGACGGCTGCCGTGCTGCTGTTTGGCATCAATTACAGGCGGGAGGGGGAAGAGCCTCTGATAACCCGGGAAAGGATCCGGGAGAATCTGCCTTTGTGGGCCATGGCAGTTTGCTTTGCGGGAGCCTTCCGAGCCTGCTGTGAATATATGAACGGTCTGTATGATATCCACCATCGCTATGCCACCTGCAAACTGATCGTGTGGCTCTGTCTTGCCGTACTGTGTACGCTGGGCAAAAAGGAATTACTGAAGCTGTGGAATCTGATCTACCTGGCAGGTGCCGGGATCGGCGCATACTTTTATGCCAGGCCGTATGTGGGGATTGAGGAGCAGGAAGAACTATACCGGCTGCAGGCATACGTTCTGGTGGCCGGCGGCATGGTGCTTCTGCAGATGATCCTCACCCTGATTGGACTGATTCGAAAGCAAAGGACCGGAGCCCGGCTGAATCCGGCCTATGCACTTCCCTGGGTGCTGGTCTTTGGTCTGATGACGGTGTTCAGAAATACCAGAACCTGGATTGTTTTGATGGTGGTTCTGTTTGCGGTGTTTACCTATTGGATGGCGCTTTGGGAGAAGAGAGACCGATTGCTGTCCGTATTGTGCAGCGGACTGCTGCTGAATTTTGTGTATACCATCGGGTATTGTCTGCTGCACAGACCGTACCAGCGTTTCCTCTATAATCGCTACGGGATGATCTTCCATACGGTGACCATGACCGGTTATTATCTGGCGCTGGTGCTGTGTGCCGTGGTGGTGCGCCTGTTTGTGGTCTACAGAAAAAAAGGAAGATGGCAGGATGCCTGGAAGGAGCTAAGCCTCCTGGGCATAGGCAACGTCTATCTGTTTTTGACGCTGTCCAGAACGGGATATCTGGCAGCCTTTGTGATGGAGATTTTCATGGCCGTATTTATGACGGTAGTCTGGGAAAAGGCAGATATCTCCGGACTGTTTCAAAAGCTCATCACCGGGATTCTCGTTTCCGTCTGCTTTTTTCCCATCGTATTTACATGGCAGAGAGTCCTGCCCGCACTCAGCAATGACCCTGTCTATTCGGAGATCGAGGTGTGGGACTACACGGTGGAAAAAAATGAACCCATGGATTCCGGACTGTATATCGATATTACCGCCTTTATAAAGATTGCGGGCAATAAGCTGTTTGGCATCGATATGGGAAACATTTCCCTCTCCCGCGGACATGAGCCCCTGAGTGAGGAGGGTCCCCTGGAGGTCTACGGCAAGCTGCTTCGGGAGCAGACACCTGTGTATGTGGCAGACGATACCGTGCTGCTGGCGGGGGAAGCCGATCTGTATGAGGATGTGCAGGATATCAGCAACGGCAGGTTTGAGATTTTCAGTGAATATATCGGGCAGTGGAATATGACGGGGCATGAAGAGATGGGCTTTGCCTTCCCCGACGGCAGCATCTCCGTCCATGCCCACAACACCTACCTGCAGGCCATTCACGATCATGGTCTGATTACCGGAATCCTGTTTTTGCTGTTTGGGATCTATACCTTTGTTCTGGGGATCCTGCGGTACATCAGAAATAAGAAAAACAATCCCTACGGTATCTTGATTATCGCCATTATCATTGCCTTCGGGGCGGCGGGAATGGTAGAGTGGATCTTCCATCTTTGTAATCCCTTCGGGCTGGCGGTGATGATCGCAATCACACCGCTGCTGTTTGCCGAAAAGGCGTCCCGGCGGTGAAGATCTGCGGGAAGTAGGAAATGTAAGGTATAAAAATGTATGAAATTTATGAAAAAGAAAGAGTATAATTATCAGATGATCTACCGCAGGGCATGCCTTGTGCTTTATGATATTGCAAGCATACTGGCCGCCAGCTTTCTTGCGATTTCCATGCGGTACGAATTCCGATACGGGGAAATACCGGAGTATTTCCTGGAAACCATTTTACGGTTTCTGCCCTTTAATGTTGTGCTGACCGTTATCATATTTTATATTTTTCGCTTATATCATAGTTTATGGGCATTTGCGGGAGAAAATGAACTGCAGAATCTGGTGGTTTCCTGTTTTCTTTCGGGAGCCATCAACGGCGTGGGGTTATACGTGGTGCGTGTAGCCCAGCGTGCGGTGCCAAACAGTTACTACTTTGTGTATACCTTCCTGCTGGTGACCTTCATCTTTATCAGTCGTTTTTCCTATCGGTTTATCCGAAGCAAGAAGCACAAGATGCAAAACAGGAAGAATACCATCCGGGTCATGATCATCGGCGCGGGAGATGCGGGCAATTCCATTATTAAGGAGATTGTGTCCAGCAACTTCAGCACCATGACCATCGGCTGCATTATTGATGATGATCCGGCCAAAAAGGGCAGCTTTATTCAGGGAATACGGGTAGCCGGGGGCAGGGATAAGATTCTGGAATGTGCGGATGTGTACAATATAGATGAGATCTTTGTTGCCATTCCCTCCGCTTCCAAGGCGGTGATTCGGGAGATTCTTGAGATCTGTAAGGAAACGGAATGCAAGCTGCGTTCCCTGCCGGGAATGTATCAGCTGGTAAACGGTGAGGTGAATGTGAGCCAGCTGCGGGATGTAGAGGTGGAGGATCTGCTGGGAAGGGAGCCCATCAAGGTGGATCTGGACTCCATTCTCTCCTATGTCTGCGGCAAGGTGGTGCTGGTGACGGGAGGCGGAGGCTCCATCGGAAGCGAGCTGTGCCGACAGATTGCCCAGCATCAGCCAAAGAGGCTGATTCTGTTGGATATTTATGAAAACAGTGCCTATGATGTACAGCAGGAGCTGAAGGTGAAATACCCCCGGCTGGATCTGGTGGTGCTGATTGCATCGGTACGCAACACCAACAGGATGAATGCTGTTTTTTCAGAGTACCAGCCGGACATCGTTTACCATGCGGCGGCTCACAAGCACGTGCCGCTGATGGAAGCAAGCCCCAATGAAGCGGTGAAGAACAATGTATTCGGAACCTGGAAGACAGCTCAGGCGGCGGCCTTCTACGGAACCAAAAAGTTTGTAATGATCAGTACCGACAAGGCGGTGAATCCCACCAACATTATGGGAGCCAGCAAACGCATCTGTGAAATGATCATTCAGACCTTTAACAAGCATTATGAAACGGAGTTTGTGGCGGTACGGTTCGGCAATGTCCTGGGCAGCAACGGCAGTGTGATTCCGCTGTTTAAGAAACAGATCGAAAACGGAGGTCCGGTGACCGTGACCCATCCTGATATCATCCGTTATTTTATGACCATTCCGGAGGCTGTTTCTCTGGTGCTGCAGGCCGGTGCCTACGCCAAGGGCGGTGAGATCTTTGTGCTGGATATGGGAGAACCGGTAAAGATCCTGGATCTGGCCAGGAATCTGATCCGGCTGTCGGGCTACAGAGTGGACGAAGATATACGGATAGAATTTACCGGGCTGCGGCCGGGAGAAAAGCTGTACGAGGAGCTTCTGATGGAAGAAGAGGGTCTGCAGGATACGGCAAATAAAATGATCCATATCGGACGTCCTATTGAGATTGACGAAATGAAGTTTTTCGGGCAGCTGAAGAACCTGAAGGAGCAGTCCAAAAACGAGAGCAGTCAGATACGGCATCTGATTCGGGAAATTGTACCCACCTATCAGATCAGGGAATAGGAGGAGCTTATGACGGGCGAAAACAAAAAGAGGATTTATCTATCTTCCCCTACCATGCACGGAGAAGAGAAGCAGTTTGTAAAGGAGGCCTTTGATACCAACTGGATCGCACCCTTGGGTCCCCATGTAAACGCCTTTGAGGAGGAGGTGGCTTCCGCCGCAGGCAGCAAGAGCGGGGCAGCGCTGAGCTCGGGAACGGCGGCCATTCATCTGGCACTGAAGCTGGCCGGAGTAAAGGCGGGAGATGTGGTGCCGGTATCGGATCTGACCTTTTCTGCCAGCTGCAACCCCATCGTTTATGAGAAAGCGGTTCCCGTCTTTATTGACAGTGAGCCGGATACATGGAATATGTGTCCGGAGGCACTGGAACGGGCGCTGAAGATGTATCCCCATATCAAGGCTGTGGTTTGTGTTCATTTGTACGGAGTACCTGCCAAAATGGAGGAACTGACCGGGCTTTGCGAAAGATACGGGGTGACTCTGATTGAGGATGCGGCGGAATCTCTGGGAGCTGTTTACCGGGGACGGATGACGGGTACCTTCGGGAAATTTGGCATCTATTCCTTTAACGGGAATAAGATCATCACCACCTCGGGAGGCGGGATGCTGATTTCCGACGATGAGGAAGCCGTCGCAAGAGCCAGATTCCTGGCTACTCAGGCCAGAGATCCGGCAAGACATTATCAGCATTCCGAGATCGGTTACAACTACCGGATGTCCAACGTTGTGGCGGGCATCGGCAGAGGGCAGCTTCCCCATCTGAAGGAGCATATTGCCCGGAAAAAAGCCATCTATGAACAATACAAGACTGCCTTTTCGGATATTCCCCAAATCACCATGAACCCTCAGAATCCGCAGGGAGAAGGCAATTACTGGCTGTCCTGCCTGACCCTGGAGGAGGACTGTGATGTGACACCCGCGCAGATCATGGATGCACTGGAAGCGGAAAACATTGAGTGCCGACCCATCTGGAAGCCCATGCATCTGCAGCCGGTATTCAGACAGTATGATTTTATTACCCTTCGCGGGAAGGGAGAGGGTCTGGGAGCGGATATCTTCCACAGAGGCCTGTGCCTGCCCAGCGATATCAAGAATACACCGGAGGATATGGAGAACATCATCCGGATCGTAAGAAGCCAGTTTCGGTTATAACCATAAGTTTTCCCACAGGAGCAGACAGTGAAATGTATGCAGGATTTTTCAAAAGATTTTTGGATCTGATATTGTCTCTTTCGGCATTGATGGTGCTGTCTCCCGTCCTGATCGCATTGACGGTGACGGGAACGGTTGCAATGGCGGGAAATCCGTTTTTTGTACAGCCCCGTCCCGGTAAAAAGGGGAAGGATGGGAAGGAGAAGATTTTTCATCTGATCAAATTCCGAACCATGAACAATAAGAGGGACGCACAGGGGAGACTTCTCCCGGATGAAGAGCGTTTGAACGGATACGGCAAATTTCTGCGCTCCACATCTTTGGATGAGCTGCCCGAACTGATCAATATTGTATTGGGAGACCTCTCGCTCTGCGGGCCAAGGCCTCTTTTGGTACGCTATCTTGACAGATATACGGAGGAACAGCGCCATCGTCATGATGTGCGGCCCGGATTGACGGGACTCGCGCAGGTGAACGGAAGAAATGCCATTTCCTGGGAGGAAAAGTTCAAATTGGATTTGGAATATGTGAATCATATCACCTTTCTCGGTGATGTTAAGATCATTCTTGCCACGGTAAGATCTGTGTTTCGGCGGGACGGTATCAGTTCGGGAACCTCCGCTACCATGGAGGAGTTCATGGGTACCAGGCAAAAGGACGGGACGGAGAGGGAATGAAAGAAATAAGATTACTGTTTACAGGAGTGGGAAGACGGATTGAATTGCTGCAGGCGTTTCGTCAGGCTGCCGATTCCTTGCATGTGAGACTGAAATTATATGGTGCGGATATGAACGGAACCGCGCCTGCACTTGCCTATTGCGACGAAACCAGGATCGTATGCGGAATGCATGAGGCAAACTACGTATCGGAACTGGCAGACATATGTCAAAAGGATGGGATCGATCTGCTGATCCCCACCATTGATACGGATCTTCTTATTTTGAGCCAAAATAAACGGGCCTTTGGGAATACCGGGGTTCTGATCAGCGCGCCCGATAAAATCGCGCTCTGCCGGGATAAGAATCTGACTGCCGAATTCTTTAGGGAATGCGGCTTAAAGGCACCGGAAACAGTCAATGACCTGAGGCTGTATCAAAGCGGCTATCCCTGTTTTATCAAACCCAAAGACGGCAGCAGCAGTGTCAATGCCTATAGGGCGGAAAATGAGGAAGAGCTGAAGCTGCATGCCCGGCAGATCGAAGAATACGTGATTCAGCCCTTTATCCGGGGAACCGAGTATACGGTGGATATTTTTTGCGATTTTGAAGGGAAGCCTGTATGCATCACCCCCAGAATCCGCCTGCAGGTTCGTGCCGGAGAGGTGTTAAAAACAGAGATCTCCATGGATGAGAAAATCATAGAGGAATGCAAAGCTGTTGTAGACAGATTTCATCCGGTAGGGCCCATCACGGTTCAGCTCATCCGGGAAAGGGAGACAAAGGAGGATTATTTCATTGAGATCAATCCCCGCTACGGCGGCGGAGCTCCCCTTTCCATAAAGGCCGGTGCAGGGAGTCCCAAGGCTCTGCTGAAGCTGCTTATGAAGGAACCTGGGGAAGAAAACATACAGATCAGTGACGGAGCGGTTTACAGCCGTTTTGATCAGAGCGTATGCATTACAGAAGGGAAGATCAGGCAGCCTGTCAAAGGGATCATTTTCGATCTGGACGATACCCTTTATAAGGAAAAGCAGTATATCCGATCCGGATTCAAGGCACTTTCCCGGCATTTGGGGCGACCCGGGGATGAGGAAAAGCTGTGGAAGTATTATCAAATGGGAAAGCCTGCCATTGATGCCTACCTGACAACAATCGGCCTGAGTGCAAGAAGAGAAGAGTGTATCCGACTCTACCGGGAGCATATGCCGGAGATTGCATTGGAGTCACAGGTTCCGGAGCTGATGGCAAAGCTGAAGAAAAGCGGTATCAGGATCGGGATCATTACGGATGGCCGTCCGGAGGGACAGAGAAATAAGATTGCCGCTCTGGGGCTTTGGAATATCACAGAAGATATCATTATAACGGATGAACTGGGCGGGGAACAGTTTCGCAAGCCCTGTGATATCGCCTTTCGCATCATGCAGAGAAGGTGGGGCATTCCCTTTGAACAGATGCTGTACGCAGGTGACAATGTGCATAAGGATTTTCAGGCTCCAAGGCAGCTTGGAATGCAGTGGATACTCATCGACAACGGGGAAGGGATATATCCCTCGGGGCAGCAGGGAGTCCATATATCCCAACTGAAGAATCTCAAAGGACTGTTTGAATGAAAGTTTTGATCCTCTCTAATTTTGCCAATGGTTTGATCCTGTTTCGGGGAGAATTGATCACAGAGCTTCTCGCAGAGGGATACTCTGTGGTCATATCCGTGCCGGAAGACGGGAAGGCGCAGGTGCTTAAGGAGATGGGCGCCCGGGTGATCTTCAGCTCATTGGAGCGACGGGGAATGAATCCCCTCAGGGATCTGAAGCTGCTGGCAGAGTATCTATGTCTTCTCGGAAAAGAAAAACCGGATATGGTGCTCACATATACCATCAAACCCAATCTTTACGGAGGCCTGGCCTGCAGGCTGAGGCGGATCCCCTATCTGGTCAATATAACGGGGTTGGGAACCGCCATAGAAAATGAAGGACTTCTGGCAAAGCTGCTGCTGCGATTCTACAAAGCAGCGGTGAAGCGTGCAGCATGTGTTTTTTTTCAGAATTCCGAAAATCAAACGTATATGCAGAGCAGGGGAATTGGGGTTAAAAACGGTTGTCTGCTTCCCGGCTCCGGTGTCAATCTGACCGCCCATCCCTATGAACAATATCCGTCGGAGAAGGACGGAATCCGTATCCTGGCAGTGCTTCGGATCATGAAGGCGAAGGGAGTGGAGGAATACTTTCAGGCAGTCGAAAGCATCAGTAGAAGCCATCCCCATGTTTCCTTTGCACTGGTGGGAGATTACGAGGAGGAAAGCCGCAGCCGGTATGAACCTATGGTCCGGGAACTGGTGGATAAGGGGATATTAAAGTACTACGGTCAGATTGATGACGTAGCAAAAGTGATGGCGCAAAGCCATATTATCGTGCATCCCTCCTACCATGAAGGATTAAGTAACGTTTGTCTGGAGGCGGCGGCCTGCGGGAGGCCGGTTCTTACCACGAATGTTCCGGGATGCCGTGAGACAGTCAACGAAAACAGCGGACTGCTGTTTGAGCCGGGGAGCAGCCGGAGTCTGATCCAATCCATTGAAAGGATCCTGCAGCTGGACGCCCGCGGGCGGGCGCAAATGGGAGCCGCCGGAAGACAGTATGTGACGGAGAGGTTTGACCGTGATCTGGTCATCCGGGTCTACCGGGAAATGATATGTTGAAAAGAAGCGGCAGGTAATGGTATAATCTGCTATGAAACTAAGAAGCGAAGAAACGAAGAAGGATGGAAGTTATGAGCACAATCTCCGGGTTATACGATAAAATTACAGAAGGCAGTGAGGCAATATCGCTGATAGGACTTGGCTACGTGGGAATGCCCATTGCGGTTGCATTTGCGAAAAAAGTGAAGGTTATCGGGTTTGATCTGAACAGTGAGAAAATCAGGCTGTACCGCTCCGGTATCGATCCCACCAGAGAGGTGGGAGATGAGGTGATCCGGGAAACCACAGTGGAATTTACCGATGATCCCGGCAGGCTGAAGGAGGCAAGATTTCATATTGTGGCCGTCCCCACACCGGTGAATGAGGATCATACACCGGATCTTCGGCCGGTGGAGGGAGCCAGCCGCCTTTTGGGCCGCAATCTGACAAAGGGCTCCATCGTGGTATTTGAATCCACCGTATATCCGGGTGTGACGGAGGAGGTCTGCGTGCCCATTCTGGAACAGGAATCGGGTCTTATCTGCGGCGTGGATTTTAAGATCGGCTATTCCCCGGAGAGGATCAATCCGGGGGACAAGGTGCATCGTCTGGAAACCATCGTAAAGATCGTCTCCGGTATGGATGAAGAGACGCTGGAGGAGGTGGCCAGGGTATATGAGCTGGTAGTAGAGGCCGGTGTACACAGGGCATCCTCCATCAAGGTGGCGGAAGCCGCCAAGGTTATTGAGAACAGCCAGCGGGATATCAATATCGCGTTCATGAATGAGTTGTCCATTATCTTCAACAAAATGGGGATCGATACGAAATCTGTTCTGGAGGCTGCCGGTACGAAATGGAATTTCTTAAAATTCTTCCCCGGCCTGGTGGGGGGCCACTGCATCGGTGTGGATCCCTATTATCTGACCTACAAGGCGGAGCAGCTGGGCTACCACTCCCAGATCATTCTGGCGGGACGGCGGATCAATGATGATATGGGAAAATACGTGGCGGAATGTGTGGTTAAGCATCTGATCCGGGCTAAGCTGTCACCGGGAGCGGCCAGGGTGGCCATCCTGGGCTTTACCTTTAAGGAAAACTGTCCCGACACGAGAAATACCAAGGTGATAGATATCTATAATGAACTGCTGGAATACGGCATCACACCGCTGGTGGTGGATGGCATGGCAGACGCGGAGGAAGCAAAGGAGCATTACGGCATTGTGTTTGGCAGGATGGAGGATGTGAAACACATGGATGCCGTTATTCTGGCCGTGGCGCATGAGGAATTTCTGCAGCTGTCCCGGGAAACCGTAGAGAGCTTCTACAATCCTGCCAATGAGGTGAAGGTATTGGCAGATATCAAGGGGATTTTAAACGAAAAGGACTACGGGGGAGAGGACTTTATCTACTGGAGACTATAAGGAGGAAAAGAAATCTTGATAAAGCGGAAAAAGCGTTTCTTTTTGCTCTTGCTGATCACCCATATTTTTTTCCTGTCCGCATTGTTTTTTTTCGGCGTGGGTGTGTATGATGATTCCTATCAATATATGCAGATGCATATCCATAGAGAACCGGGCTATCCGTTTTTTTTGTGGCTGCTTCGCTGTATCAGCAGTGAGCATTACCTGTGGATGGCCGGCTTTGTGCAGTCTGTTCTCAGTGCTTTTTGCGTCTCCCGGTTTACGGAATGTCTGTCGGAAAGCTTTGGATTGGGGGGCATTTCGCGAATGATCATTCTTGCATTTGCGTTAATGCCCTATATTTTAACCCCCTTCTTTTCCGTCAACAGAGTCATGCTGTCCTCCGGGATCCTCAGCGAGGCTCTTTGTCTGCCGCTGTTTCTTCTGTTTACGGCAACGCTCTTTCGGGCGGTGATAGAGAGGGACAAAAAAGCGCTGATCACCGGTATTTTTTTAAGCCTTGTACTGTCTCTGATCCGGGGACAGATGATGGCCTCATTTTTTATCTGGCTCATCGTGGCGGGTGTGCGGGTGCTGACGGATGGGACAGCCCATCGTCACACGGGATCGGAGCATAGGCCCGGAAGATGGAAGCGGCTGCTTTTCCTGCTTCTTATGCTGTTTCTTTGCTTCGGACTGCGATCCTTTGTGATAAGAGTGTACAACTACAATGTACACCGGCGTTTTATCGGCAATACCTACGGAGCCGTGAATACGCTGACAAACATGCTGTATGCCTCCGACAGGGAACAGGGAGAGGACATCGAGGACGAAGAACTGCGGGAGATTTTTTATTTCCTTTTCGATAAAATGACGGAAAAGGGATACCATTATACCTATGGGGGAGAAGAAAGAGCGAGACATCTGGAGCAGGTGCATGATCCCCTGAAATTTGAGGTGTGCGAAGCGGGCCTGCAGGAGTATCTGGTGACACAGGGGATCACGGAATACCTGGATCAGAATGTGGAGGCGGACCGATATGCGGGTGCGTTGATGAAGGACTTGCTGCCCGGATGTTTCCTGCGGTGGTTTGGCAATTATCTGTTGCTGGGGATGAGAGGTGCCGTTCGCAATGTGGCGGTGGTACACCCGCTGCTGAATCTCTATGCCTATGGTATGGGCTTCCTGGCAGCTGCGGGAATGATATGGTTTTTTATAAGACATCCGGACAGAGGGGAAGGGTGGCTGCTGTTGATCGCACTGCTGTCTGTGGCAGGCATCTCCTTTTCCACCGCCCTGACCATTATGTGCCTGTCCAGATACATGGTATATGGCTTTGCACCCTTCTATACGGCTGTGTACATTGGCATATTGGGGGTCGGCTCCTGCCTTCGGGACAACAGGCGGCAAAGAGAACGTCTTGATCATACAGAGAATTGAAAGGAAGAGAATATGAGCTATGAGGAACTTCGGTTTCCCAGGGAAAGTGTATTTCTGGTAACGGGAGGAGCGGGCTTCATCGGCTCCAACCTGTGCGAGGCACTGGTGGAAATGGGACACCCTGTAAGATGTCTGGACAATCTTTCCACGGGAAAATATGAAAACATTGCACATCTGATAAAGCGTCCCCTGTTTACCTTTCGGGAGGGGGATATCCGGGATTTGGATACGTGTATGGCAGTCTGTGAGGGCGTGGATTACGTTCTGCATCAGGCGGCCTGGGGGAGCGTACCCAGAAGCATCGAAATGCCCCTGCTGTATGAAGAGATCAATATCCGGGGAACACTGAATATGATGGAGGCTGCCAGGCAGCAGCGGGTGAAAAAGTTTGTTTACGCCTCCTCCTCCTCCGTCTACGGAGATCATCCCGTCCTGCCAAAGCGGGAAGGAGCGGAGGGGAAGGTTCTCTCCCCCTATGCGCTGACAAAAAAGGTGGATGAGGAATACGGAAGGCTGTATAAGAGCCTGTACGGCCTGGATACCTACGGTCTGCGGTATTTTAACGTCTTTGGAAGACGCCAGAATCCGGAAGGCATGTACGCTGCGGTAATCCCCAAATTCATCAAACAGCTCCTTTCGGAGGAGGTGCCTACCATCAACGGAGACGGCAGGCAGTCCCGGGATTTTACCTATATCGACAATGTGATAGAGGCCAATCTGAAGGCCTGCCTTGCACCCTCTGAAGCGGCAGGAGAAGCCTTTAACATCGGGTACGGCGGCAGGGAATTTCTGATCGATATTTATAACCATCTCTGTGACGCTTTGGGGAAACAGACAGAGCCTGTTTTCGGGCCTGCCAGACCGGGAGATATCCGGGACTCCAATGCGGATATTTCGAAGGCAAGGGAGCTTCTCGGATACGCGCCGGAATATGACTTCAAGCGGGGAATCGCACTGGCCATCGACTGGTATCGGAACAATCTGCAGGAGAAGCAGGCATGAAGCGGATGCTCCATATTGTGGGAAGCATGGCTCCGGGAGGCATTGAGAACTTCCTGATGCATTTGTACCGCAATATAGACAGAGAACTCCTGCAGTTTGATTTTATCGTCAACATGAAGAAGGAAAACGGATATGATGAGGAAATCCAAGGCATGGGGGGGAAGATGTACTATGCCACCCGCAAGAGCGTGAATCCTCTGAAAAATTTTCTGGAAGTCAGGCGGATCATAAAAGGAGGCGGATATGATACGGTCTGCCGCCATTCCGACAATGCCTTTACCGTGGTGGATCTTTTGGCGGCAAAGCTGGCAGGTGCCAAAAGGATCATCATGCATTCCCACTCCACGGATACGGCGCATAAAAAGATCCATGGGTTCTTTCGCTTGTGGATGCCCTGGGTCACCACCCATCGCTTTGCCTGCTCCGGAAAGGCAGGCAGATGGATGTACGGGAAGGCGGATTTTCAGGTGATTCCCAATGCCATAGATACGCGTCTGTTTTCCTATTCGGGAGAAGAAAGGGAGCGGCTGCGAAGACAGTGGAAGGTGGAAGACAAGCATGTTTACGGCCACGTAGGCAGCTTTGTATATGCGAAAAATCACGCGCTTTTGCTGGATATTTTTGCCAACATCTGCAAGCAGGATGAGAAGGCGGTGCTGATCTGTGTGGGAGACGGTCCGCTGCGCCCTGAAATCGAAGCAAAGACGGAAGAGCTTAAGCTGACACAGAGAGTGATTCTGACAGGGAAAAGAGGGGATGTACCGGCCTTTCTTCAGATGTTTGATCTGCTGCTGTTTCCCTCCAGATATGAAGGGCTGCCGGTTTCCGTAGTAGAGGCCCAGGCCACCGGACTGCGCTGTCTGATTTCCGATACGATCACAAAGGAAGTGCTGCTGACGGCACAGGCAGAAGCCATGGAGCCCCGGGCTTCGGCGGAACAATGGGCCCTGCGGGCGGCAGATATGCTCACCGAGGAATCGGTTAAGGTACGCCGCTCCTATGAGGAAGAGATCAAGGCGGCAGGGTATGACATTGCATCTCTGGC
>JAFQLB010000118.1 GCA_017396675.1 Lachnospiraceae bacterium | reverse complement strand
GATGTATAAATCCTTAGTAGTAAGTTTTCCCTGTTACTACTAATTCTACTACTAACAGGTAGTCACAACTTGCTAAATTATGCTATAATTTGCCTAGTTGACGTGAAAAACAAAATCACAACATAACCTCGGAAATATCCGCAAAACACGGCATTTCCGGGCAATTTAAGGAGTTTGATAACAATGATAAAAGTATTATTCATCTGCCACGGCAACATCTGCCGCTCTCCAATGGCAGAATTTGTTATGAAAAAACTGATCGCAGAAGCCGGTCGCAGCAACGAGTTCCACATAGAATCGGCAGCCACCAGCTATGAGGAGATCGGCAACCCGGTGTATCCTCCCGCAAGGCGGGAGTTGGAAAAACACGGAATTGACTGCAGTGGCAAGCGAGCCAGGAAGCTGGTCAAAGCGGATTTTGAGAGGTTTGATTATCTGGTGGCAATGGAGGAGTACAATCTGCGTAACATACGCAGAGAATTTGGAGCCTCTTTGGCAGGACGGGTGAAGCGGCTTCTGGACTATACGGATACGCCCGGAGATATCGATGATCCTTGGTATACGGGGAATTTTGCCCTTACGTATGAAGAAATTATGACAGGTTGTAAAGGAATGCTTGCAAAACTTCTGGAAATCTGTAATAATAGCAAGGTGGCGCGTTAATGTGAAAAAGAGATAGCGCGTTAAAGCGATAAGGTAAAAAGTGATCGGGATACAAAAGAATGTGTCGGTCCAGATGACGGAGTTCCGGGGATTTGGTTGACAGAAGGGGTTTGTACCGGATTACAACCATACGAAAGAAAGGGCATGATAAAAATGGGACTTGAAATGGTTGAAGCGGGGTGGCTTTCTGTTTTGCCGCCATTGATTGCGATTGTTTTGGCGTTGGTAACGAAGGAGGTGTTTTCCTCCCTTTTGGCAGGCGTTTTGTCGGGAACGCTGATCTACTGCTTTTCTACCGGACAGTCGGTACTCAAGGCAGTAAACTATGTCTTTGATATGATGGCAGCCAAGATCGGTGATAACGGCTATATGATTTTGTTCCTTGCGTTGCTGGGATCGTTGGTGGTGATCGTAACCATGGCAGGAGGATCTCGGGCGTATGGCAAGTGGGCTGCCGGCAGATTCAGAACACCCGTCAGCGCCAGATTGGCAACCGTCATTCTCGGCACTTTGATTTTCATCGATGATTATTTTAACTGTCTGACAGTGGGAACGGTAATGCGTCCCATTACGGATAAGCATAGGATTTCAAGAGAAGAATTGGCGTATTTGATTGATGCCACTGCGGCGCCGATCTGTATCATTGCACCGATTTCCAGTTGGGCGGTTGCGGTTTCCTCTGAGCTGGGAGAGGGAGGGCTGAATGCCTTCATACAGACCATTCCCTATAATCTGTATGCACTGTTGACATTGTGTATGATTTTTTTTGTCTGCATTACGGGAGTTTCCTTCGGACCTATGAAAAAGGCCGCAGAATCTGCCGGGAGCCGGGAATTGCCAAAGGAGGATGAAGTGGAAGAAATGGACGGTATCGCCATTTCTCACAAAGGTACGGTGGCGGATCTTGTGATTCCTATGGCGGTTCTGATTTCCTGCTCTATTTTGGGGATGGCCTATGTGGGAGGTTTTTTTGAAGGGGTTTCCTTTGTGGAAGCCATAGGTGAGAATCCTACGGCCGGGCTGTCTTTGGGAGCTTTTGCGGCATTGATCGCAGCTTTTTGTCTGTACATACCCAGAAAGCTGATGACCTTCCGGGAATTTATGAAAGGCGTATCGGAAGGGGTAAAATACATGGTTTCGGCGATTATGATCCTGGTATTTGCCTGGTCCTTAAGCGGCGTGTGCAGGGAAATGATCGGAACGGGAGAGTTTGTCAGCGGATTGGTGCAGTCCAATAACCTTTCACTGAATCTGCTGCCTTTGATTGTATTTGTTGTAGCCGCGTTTCTGTCCTTCTCCATGGGAACGGCATGGGGAACCTTCGGTATTCTGATTCCGATTGTGATCATGATCTGCGGGACGGATGCCGGCAGTATTCTTACCGCATCACTGGGAGCGACTCTGGCAGGCTCTGTTTTCGGTGACCATTGTTCTCCGATATCGGATACCACCATTCTTTCCTCTGCGGGTGCCAAATGTGTACACATCAATCATGTGGAGACGCAGATTCCCTATGCGGTGCTGGTGGCTTCCATTTGCGCACTGGGATATTTTATAGCAGGCTTTGTAAACAACCCGTGGGTGCCGCTGATTATTTCGCTGGGAGTGCTTTTGACCGTTTTGCTGGTGATAAAGAGGAAGCAGAAAGCTGCATAAGTTTTTTCTGAAGAGGCGATAAGATTCTTCTTATCGCCTCTTACGTTGGTTTTTTTAATACCACTTCCAGGCCATGGTATCGGGGTGGGAACATGGTGTGGTAAATGGCGGTCACGTCTTCATAATGAGGTGCTATAGATGCCTGTACGGGAAGATAGAGGAGCCGATAATCGACTCCGAACAAGCGGCTTCTCAGACCGGTATCCCGAGCCCCGCAGCGGGCATAGAAGCAGAGTCTTCGTTCCTGCTGTCTTCGCAGGAGGGTGTCTGCACTCCGGTATGCTTCGCCGTCTGGATCCTCTGATTCAATATAGATTCCCCTCAGATTGTGCATTTTGTGGGTCATGATCTGCAGTCCCTGACTTCCGCATCCAAGCCCCCTGTATGCCTCAAGGAAGGCATAATAATCCAAAAGAGCGATGGCCTGTTCTTTTAAGGTGACAAAAAACGCATAGCCTATCTGTGTTCCGTCGTGGTAAAATCCCAGTCCGCTGTAGACACCCTGCTGCCAGAGCCGTCGGATAGCAGAGAGGGGCTTCAGCTCGGCCTCCGGGAAATGAAGCTTTCCGTATTGTTCATATACGGACAGAGCAGTATCCGGGTCAAAGGAGATTGCTTTCATCGGTTCTCCTCCACTTGGGTAATCTTTGAGATGTCGGAATCGATCATCAGGGAATAGTTGGTGTAGTAGACCACAAATCCAGGATTGGCGCCGGAAGGCTTTTTCACATGCTTTCGTTCTACATAATCAATCTCTGCCTTTTCCTGATCCTTGGCCTTGGAATAGAAGGCCGCAAGCCTTCCCGCCTCCTCAAAGGTGGAGTCCGGAAGTTCCTTTCCTTCTGTTTTTACGATCACATGAGAGCCGGGCATGCCCTTGGCATGGAACCACCAGTCGTTGCCGGAGGCAAACCGGAAGGTCAACTCTTCGTTCTGGTAATTATTTTTCCCCACATACATATGAAAACCGTCACTGCTGATATAGTGGAGAGGGTGGCTTGTTTGCTTCACCTTGCCTCCCCGCGCGTTTCCCTTGCGGCGAATGTAGCCGGTTTCGATCAATTCCTCCTTGATCTGTAACAGATCTGCCTCCTGTCTGGCAATATCCAGTGCGGCAAAAACGGATTCCAGATGATCAATCTGTGCCTTTACCGTAAGTGTCAAGGTGGAAAGAGCCTCGTAGGTACGTTTCAGCTTGTTGTATTTTTCAAAGTATTTTTTGGCGTTATCGATGGGGGAGAGGGCAGGATCCAGGGGAATGGTAATATCCTCTCCCGTATAATAATTATTCACAGTCATGGAACGGCTTCCCTCCGCGACATTGTAGCCGTAAGCAGTGATCAGTTCGCCGTAGACCTTATACTTGTCTTTTTTTTCCGTATCTTTGATCTGACGCATTTGGAGATCGTATTTTTTGATATTGCGCTCCAGTGCGGTCTGTACGATCCTGCGAAGATCCGCCGATTTCTGACGGATCCGTGTCAGCTCGTTTTTTTCTGCATAATACTGTTCTAAAAGCCCGGACAGGGTGGTACAGGTGCGCTGGGCATGCTCCGGGTACATGGTAACGGGAAGCACGCTGTATTCCGCGGGACGTTCTCCTTCGTACAGAATGCGGGGGGAGAAGTCTCCCTGCAGTATGCTTTCCATGACGGAGGAAAAGGCGGCAAATAAGGCTTCCCTTTGGGGCTCTGAAAGTGCTCCTGCAGAGCGGTCGAGTTCGCAGGAGGTGTTCCCGTCTGGGGAGGAGAAAGAGAGGGATGCCCGGTGACAGATCTCCTGAGCCATAAACGGGGAAAGCCCCGTAAAGGAGGTGTAGAGTGCCTTATGACAGGGGAGGGGTTTTGTGAAAACCGCCTCTGCAAAGCCTTCCCGATCAGCCGTAAGGGGATCGCCCTTGTGGGAGGTTTGGGGAATAAAATATGATCTTCCCGGCAGTACCTCCCGGAGCGAGCTGACGGCAGCGGAAATATGCTTGATGCTGTCGATGATCCTTCCCTCCGGTGTGCAGAAAATAATATTGCTGTGCTTTCCCATCAGTTCTATGATCAGCCGCTTACTGCAAAGATCCCCCAGTTCATCCAGGTGTTCGATGGTAAACTCTATAATGCGTTCCAATGAAGGCTGTGAAACAGATACGATCCTGCCGTTTTGCAGGTGCTTGCGAAGCAGCATGCAAAAACCGGGAGCAGTCATGGGACCGGTTTTATTTTTGGAGGTCAGGTGCACAAGCGGAAGGGAAGCGCTGGCAGAGAGCACCAGACGGTATTGGGTGCCGTTGTTTTTGATCGTCAGCAGAAGCTCATCCGGCTCCGGCTGGGCAATTTTATACAGTCGCCCTCCGATCAGTGTTTCCCTCAATTCTTTTATCAGGCAGGCGATGGTGATTCCGTCAAAGGCCATACAATCTCATCCTTTCTCAAGTACGTTTCGGATATCAGCCATTCTACCACAAAGCGCTCTGACTGGATAGGGTCAATGTGTGAAAATTCATTGACGTTTCCGCCGGAATTTCCTATAGTTATGATACAGGAGATGCAGGAACAGAAGCAGGATGGTGCAAATGTACGAAACAGGCAGACGGTGCAGACAATTTTTTTCTCTGAAAGAAGTCAGGATTTACACAGGCATTGCAGTGGCAGCCTTGTTGCTGAACGTGGCGGCATGGAAAAGTACAACCCTTTGCGATGCCTACATTGTTTATGTTTTTCCGCTTCTCGTCAATCTGATGGGGCGTTTCAGCGGTTTGTTTCCGTTTTCCCTGGGGGAATGGATGATTGCGGCAGGAATCCTGTTGATTCTTGGAGCGGCGGTGTGTGCGGTGCTTCTGCTTATAAAACGTATTCACAAACGTGCTGCCCAAAGCTTTTTTCGTTTTTTTGCCTGGACGGTACTGTGGGTTTTTGTTGTCATCACCTTCAACAGCAGTATGCTGTATCACGGCACCGGCTTTGCCCAAAAGTATATGGGAGGAGCAGGAGGGGAGTATTCTTTGGAGGAGTGTATCCGTGTACACAACCTGGTGGCGGAGGAATGCAATCGGTTAAGTACCAGGATGGTACGGGACGGAGAGGGAAATATCCTCTGCGGAGAAAACGATGCCATGGAGCAGGAGGCCATCGTATGTATGCGGGCGTTGGGGAAGACCTATCCTCAGCTGAAGGGGTGGTATCCGGAGCCAAAGCCTATGTTTTTTTCCGATCTCATGTGCCAGATGTACATGTGCGGCTATTATTTTCCCTTTTCCATGGAAGCCAATTACAACGATGTTATGTATGTGATGAACAAGCCTGCTACCCTGTGTCATGAGCTTGCTCATCTGCGGGGCTTTATTCTGGAGGATGAAGCAAATTTTATTTCTTATCTTGCCTGTATACAGTCCGAAGATGTGGTATTTCAATACAGCGGGTATCTCAGTGTCATCACGTACTTAAGAAACGATCTGATTCGGGCGCGCCGGGAAGATCCCAAAGGTTATGAGCAGGCTGCGGCGATGATAGCACCGGTGGAGCTTTTGCCCCAGGTAAAGGAGGATAACGTATTTGTGAAGCAGGAGGAGTGGGATCGGATCCATGCACAGGCATGGCTTTCCACCGACACCCTGGAGCAGGCTTCCGATACCCTGACGGATACACTGCTGAAGCTGAACGGGGTATCGGACGGTAAGATCAGCTACAACAGAGTGGTGGAATTGCTTTTGCAATACTATGCAGGCGCCCGTGCCTCCTGACGGTAGAGCACGTAATGGGAAGTGACTTTGTCGAAAACGTGTGATATAATGAATCAAATATAGGCATATGTGAACAAACGTATATAATCGTGCGAAGAAGGAGAATAACAGATGGCAGAGAATAAATTGATAGCGCCTATGAGTCGGATCCACATGGTTCCCATGGATGTAGTCAATGGATTTGAAGTACGTCCCGGCCTGTATGAGGTAAACGGAGCCACGGCCATTCCCTGTGGGGTAAATTTTACCGTTTACTCCTATGGAGCCACGGCATGTGAGCTGCTGCTGTATCACAGAAAGGCCAGTGAACCGTACGCCGTGATTCCCTTTCCGGAGAATTATAGGATCGGAAAGGTCTATTCCATGATCGTCTTCGGACTGAACATTTATGATTTCGAATACGCCTATCGATTGGACGGCACGTATTCTCCCGAGGACGGTTTGCTGTTTGACAAAAATAACGTGCTTCTGGATATTTATGCCAAGGCCGTTACGGGGCAGAGTGAATGGGGAGTGAACAACGCAGACTCTGTGTACAAAGCAAGAGTGGTCAAGGATGACTTTGACTGGAAGGGTAATACCTACCCCAAGACCCGCATGGAGGATCTGGTAATCTATGAAATGCATGTCCGAGGCTTTACCAAGCATGCTTCCTCAAGGGTGAAGCATCCCGGAACCTTCGCCGGACTGAAGGAAAAGATTCCCTACTTGAAGGAATTGGGAGTCAATGCGGTGGAATTGATGCCGGTTTTTGAATTTGATGAAATGATTGATTACCGTCTGGTGGACGGCAAGCAGGTGATGAACTACTGGGGATACAATACGGTTAGTTTTTTTGCTCCCAATACCAGCTATACGGCGGGTCTGGAGTATAACAGGGAAGGTACGGAATTAAAGGAGCTGATTCGGGAACTGCATGCCAACGGCATAGAGTGCATCCTGGATGTGGTATTTAATCATACGGCAGAAGGCAATGAGATGGGAAATTGTTTCTCCTTTAAGGGGTTTGACAACAACATTTACTATCTTCTGACGCCGGACGGCAGATATCACAATTTCAGCGGCTGCGGCAATACCATGAACTGCAATCATCCCATCGTGCATCAGCTCATACTGGAATGTCTGCGGTATTGGGTCACGGTGTATCATATCGACGGGTTCCGTTTTGACCTGGCGTCCATTCTGGGCAGGAATGAGGACGGAACTCCCATGAATAAGCCGCCTCTGCTGCAGAGTCTGGCCTTTGATCCCATCCTGGGGGATGTGAAGCTGATCGCGGAAGCATGGGATGCGGGCGGTCTGTATCAGGTGGGAACCTTTCCGGCGTGGAACAGATGGGCGGAATGGAACGGAAAATACAGAGATGATATGCGCAATTTCCTGAAGGGAGATTTTTGGGTGTGGGAAACCGCAGTGAACCGCATTCTGGGCTCCAAGGACATTTATAATCCCGACTACAGGGGAGATAATGCCTCCGTTAATTTTATCACCTGCCACGACGGATTTACACTCTGGGATCTGTACTCCTACAGTATGAAGCACAACGAGGCCAACGGGTGGAACAATACGGACGGAAGTGATGATAATCGAAGCTGGAACTGTGGTGTGGAAGGAGAGACACAGGATCCGGAGATCCTTTCCCTTCGCAGACGATTGGCAGCCAATGCCTTTGCCATACTGATGTGCAGCCGGGGAACTCCCATGTTTTTTGCGGGAGATGAATTTCTCAATTCTCAGAGCGGCAATAACAATGCCTATTGTCAGGACAATGAGATTTCCTGGCTGGATTGGAAGGATAAGAGGAAAAACAGGGAGCATTTTAATTTCTGCAAATTTTTGATCGCCTTCCGCCACGCACATCCGGTACTGCGCAGGGACTGCGGTGAAAGCAACTGCGGACTGCCAAAGATACTGGTGATAACGCCTACGGATACCTCCAAGGCTGTGGGAATCCTGTATGCGGGAAAAGGTGAGAAGGCATGGGAGGATGATATTGTCTGTATCTCTATGAATATGTTCTGGGAGGAGCAGACCTTTGTGCTTCCGGAGCTGCCTGCAGGTTTTTATTGGAGGATACAGGCGGATACCGGCAAAAGGAACAGAAGAGGCCGATGCAGAGGAATCATTACGATGAAGGAACGGTCTGTCTGTATCATGACGGCGCAGCCTCTTGCCGCCAAAAGCGCCGCAGAGCAGGAAAGTCGGCAGGGAAGGAAGCAATGAGAGAGTTTCCTGCCTTGACTAAAAAAAGTCCATGAATTATAATGGATTGAAGTATGCAGTCAAAGGGAAGATGCCGATTCTGTCAGAGAAGAAAATGGAGATACGCATATGATCAAGAGTATGACCGGCTTCGGAAGGTGTGAAGTCAGTGAAAATGAACGGAAATTCACGGTAGAGATGAAATCCGTCAATCACCGGTATCTGGATGTGAGTATTAAGATGCCCAAGAAGCTGAGTTTTTTCGAATCCTCCATCAGGACATTACTGAAGGAATATGTTCAGAGAGGAAAGGTGGATGTTTTTATTACCTGCGAGGATTTCACGGAAAAGAATGTCAGTATCAGGTACAACAAAGAATTGGCTGCGGAGTATCTGCAGTATCTGAGGGAGATGTCGGAGGAATTTTCCCTGGAAAATGATGTGAGAGCTTCTGTCTTATCACGCTATCCCGAGGTTTTTGTCATGGAGGAGCAGGATCCCGACGAGGAGGGCATATGGAAGACGCTGGAAAAGGCACTTCGCGGTGCGGCAGAAGGCTTTGTGGAGAGCAGGATTCGGGAAGGGGAGCATCTGCGTCAGGATTTGCTGGACAAACTGAGGGACATGGGGGAGGATGTGGGCTTTGTGGAAGAGCGTTCGCCCCGAATCATTGAGGAATACAGAAAGAAACTGGAAGATAAGATCAGGGAATTGCTGGAAGACGTAAAGATCGATGAGAGCCGTCTTTTGATGGAGGTTGCCATCTTTGCGGACAGATCCTGCGTGGATGAAGAGATTGTTCGATTAAAGAGTCACGTGGATACTACGAGAAAGGCTCTTGAGGAAGGTGGAAGCGTGGGGCGGAAGCTGGACTTTATTGCCCAGGAGATGAACCGGGAAGCCAATACCATTCTTTCCAAATCGGGAGATCTTGAGATTTCCAACAGAGCTATAGAGATTAAGACCAGAATCGAAAAGATTCGGGAACAGATTCAGAATATAGAATAAAGGACGGTAGGAACGGCATAACACAATGAACCAGCTAATTCATATCGGATTCGGTAATCTTGTAAATAAGGATAAAATCATCGCGGTGGTCAGTCCTGACTCTGCACCGGTGAAGCGCCTGGTGCAGAAGGCCAGAGAGAACGGCACCGCCATTGATGCCACTCAGGGGCGCAAGACGAAAGCGGTTCTGGTGATGGAAAACAGTCAGCTGGTATTGTCCGCGCTGCTGCCCGATACCATCGGAAACCGCGCCATGGCGCAGCCCACGGCTGACAGCGAAGAGGAAGGCCGGGAGAAAAGAAGGCAAAGAGGTGGAGAGGATGGACCGATCGGATAAGGGAATATTGGTGGTGGTTTCCGGGTTTGCGGGAACCGGCAAAGGAACTCTGATGAAGAGCTTGATCCGGGAATATGAAGGATATGCATTGTCTGTGTCCATGACCACCAGACAGCCCAGGCAGGGAGAAGCCCACGGGAGAGAGTATTTTTTCGTTACCCGGGAAGAATTTGAAGAAAAGATTGCGCAGCAGGGATTGCTGGAATATGCCTGCTACTGCGACAATTATTACGGGACTCCCAGAGAGTACGTGGAAGCGTGCCTGGCAGGAGGGAAGGATGTCATCCTGGAGATTGAGCTGCAGGGAGCACTGAAAATAAAAAAGCAATACCCGGAAGCCCTGCTGCTGTTTGTCATGCCTCCCAGTGCAGCGGAACTCTACAGAAGACTTCTGGGAAGAGGAACAGAAAGTGAGGAAGTCATCCGCAAACGTCTGCTGCGTGCATTGGATGAGGCCCGGGGGATAGAAAACTATGATTATATTGTGATAAATGACGATCTGCAGACGTGTGTGAAGCAGATGCATCACATGATCCGTGCCGCACGTAACACGCCGGCCAGAAATATGGAATTTATAGAGGACGTCAGGCAGCAGCTTGATGATCTGTTGAAAGGAGAAAAATAATGTTACATCCATCTTATTCTGATTTGGTAAACGCAATCAACAGCGATCAGGAGAATGACGCTGATACGGGGTGCAGCCGCTATTCTGTGGTTATGGCCATCTCCAAAAGAGCCAGACAGATCATCGACGGTGATGATTCTCTTGCGGAAGGAACCGTTCTTTCGGACAAACCGCTGTCGGTGGCGGTAGAAGAGTTGAATCAGGGACAGATCAAGATTTTAAACAATGAGGAAACCGACGCCGAGCCGGAATACTAGAAAATAAAGAGTCCTGACAGGACTCTTTATTCGCATAAAGACCACAGAAGCTCATTGCAGGAAAGGTATAATACCGAATATGGAAAGAAAAAAAGTGTTACTTGTATCTCTGGGCTGTGACAAAAATCTGGTGGACTCGGAGATGATGCTGGGGATGCTGCAGGAAGCAGGTTTTACTTTCACAGACGCGGAGGAAGAAGCAGATGCGGTAGTGATCAATACCTGCTGCTTTATTCACGATGCCAAGGAGGAAAGCATACAGGCGATTCTGGAAATGGCTGCACTGAAGACGGAAGGCAGGCTTCGGGCGCTGCTGGTAGTGGGCTGTCTGGCACAGCGATATCGGGAAGAGATTCTGAAAGAGATTCCGGAAGTGGATTGCATTCTGGGAACCACAGCCATCGATAAGATTACGGAGGCATTGGAAAAAATCTTTGCGGGAGACTGTCATAACTATATCGAGGACTGTAACCGGGAGCCGGTGTACGGCAGGAAGAGGGTGGTTACGACAGGCGGCTACTACGCTTACCTGAAGATTGCAGAAGGGTGCAGTAAGCATTGCACCTACTGCATCATTCCGAAGATCCGGGGAGATTTTCGTTCCATCCCCATGGAAACCTTGGTGGAGGAAGCAACCGGACTGGCGAACCAGGGGGTGAAGGAGCTGATCCTGGTGGCCCAGGAAACCACCATGTATGGCTGTGATCTGTATGGGGAAAAAAGGCTGCCGCAGCTGCTGCATCAGCTGAATGAGATCCCCGGACTGCGATGGATCCGGATCCTTTACTGTTATCCGGAGGAAATCACGCCGGAGCTGATCACGGCCATCCGTGAGAATGAGAAGGTATGTCACTATCTGGATATTCCTATCCAGCACGGCTCCGATAGGATTTTGAAGAGAATGGGACGGCGTACCGACAGGGCAGCACTGGAAGACATCATCGGCAGACTGCGTCGAGAGATTCCGGATATTTGCCTTCGGACCACGCTGATCACGGGATTTCCGGGAGAAACCAGAGAAGAGCATGAAGAATTGCTGGAATTTGTGGATCGTATGGAGTTTGACCGTTTGGGAGTCTTTACCTATTCTCCCGAAGAGGATACACCGGCAGCAGAGTTTCCGGATCAGATTGAGGAGGAAGTAAAGAAACTCCGACAGTCTCAGCTGATGGAGCTGCAGCAGGAAATTGCCTGGGAGAAAGCGGAAGGCATGATCGGAAGGCAGCTTACGGTCATGATCGAGGGATATCTGGCAAAGGAGCAGGTGTATGCTGCCAGAAGCTATAAGGATGCGCCCGGGGTGGACGGTTACGTGTTTGTTAACACCGATCGCAGTCTGATGAGCGGTGATTTTGTTACCGTTACCGTTACAGATTCTTATGAATATGATCTGATAGGAGAAATCACAGATGAACTTGCCTAACAAACTGACCGTACTTCGGATGATTTTGATTCTTCCCTTTGTCATCAGCCTTTTGATGAAGGACAGTATTTCCCAGGGAAAATGGATTGCCCTGGCGATTTTTATCGTTGCAAGTCTGACGGACCTGATCGACGGAAAGATTGCCAGAAAGCAGAATATTGTGACCAATTTCGGAAAATTTATGGATCCGCTGGCAGACAAGCTGTTGGTATGTGCCGCTCTGATCTGTCTGGTGGGAATGGGAGCCATTCCCTCATGGATCGTCATTATCATCGTGAGCCGCGAGTTTGTGATCAGTGGATTTCGTACACTGGCGGCGGACAGCGGCGTTGTGATCGCGGCAGGCTATTGGGGCAAATTCAAGACCACCTTTCAGATGGTGATGATCTGTCTGATGATTGCGGATATCGAAGCACTGGCACCCGTAACAAGTGCGGTCATGTGGATCGCTCTGGCACTGACGGTGATCTCCATGGTGGACTATCTGTGGAAAAACAGAGCAATTGTAAAGGATATGTAGAGGATGTGTAGAGGGGAAAAGAGGGCGAAAGGTATGACAGTAGAATTGATTGCCGTAGGTACGGAGATTTTACTTGGTAATATTGTAAATACAAACGCTGCCTATCTGGCGGAGAAATGTGCGGGACTGGGCTTGTCCTGCTATTACCAGAGCGTGGTGGGAGACAATGAAGAGCGTCTGTGCGGGATCATAGAGACGGCGCTGAAACGTTCCCACGTGGTGATCCTGACAGGGGGGCTGGGGCCCACGAAGGATGACCTGACCAAAGAATGCGTGGCAAAGGTGTTGGGGAGAGCACTGTATGAAGACAGTCATTCCAGAGAACGAATTGCTTCCTACTTTGAAAAGAGAGGCTTCGTCATCACGGAAAACAACTGGAAACAGGCACAGGTGCCGGAAGGCGCCATTGTGATCGACAATGATAACGGAACGGCACCGGGACTGATCGTGACAGAAGGAGACAGGCACGTGCTGCTTTTGCCCGGACCTCCCGGAGAAATGAAACCCATGTTTGAAAAGCACATGGCGCCCTATCTGAACCGACTGCAGCCGGAAATCATTCATTCCATAACGGTAAAGCTGTGCGGTATGGGAGAGAGTATGGTGGAAACAGAGATCGGAGATCTCATTGAAGCACAGTCCAATCCCACCATTGCGCCCTATGCCAAGACGGGAGAGGTACACCTTCGGGTGACGGCCAAGGCGGTGGATGAAGAGGCGGCAATGGAGATGATTCGTCCTGTTACGGAAGAGCTGTATCGCCGTTTTGGGGGATACATTTATACCTCCCGGGAAGAAGTGACACTGGAGCAGGCAGTGGTGACGCTTCTGGAAGAGAGAAATCTTACGGTGGCTGTGGCGGAGTCCTGTACCGGCGGTATGGTGGCGGCACGGCTGACGAAGGTGCCGGGAGTTTCCCGGGTCTTCCAAAGAGGATTTGTGACCTATTCCGACGATTCCAAACATCAGCTGCTGGGTGTTTCCGGGGAAACCCTAAAGCGTTATGGGGCAGTCAGCCGGGAAACCGCTGAAGAGATGGCACGGGGAGCGGCTGCGGCAGCAGGAGCCAAAGTGGCTCTGTCGGTGACCGGTATTGCGGGTCCGGAGGGAGGAACATCGGAAAAACCCGTAGGTCTTGTATATGTCGCCTGTTTTGTGGAAGGTGCTGTAGAGATACGGGAGTTTCATTTTAAGGGAAACAGAGACAGGATCCGGGAAAGCAGTGTTGCCAATGCACTTACCATGCTGCGTCGCTGCATTTTGGATGCGAAGCATTGAGAAAGGCGTTGCAATCTTCCCATGTTCGTGATACGATAGCCGCAGATATAGGAACTGTTCTTATTCCGATCCCGGGCATTGCCCGTCTGCGCACGTATCTGTGAGGCCATGGTTGAAGTTCTCCTTCCGGGAGAACCACAGTGCCTCTGTTATCCGGAAAACAGCTGAAATTGTATAAACTGATACTTGACAAAACAGAACATACGTTTTATTCTGTTAAAAACAGAACATTTGTTCTAAAAGGAGAACGTGACATGGATAGAAATGATAAATTAAAAGCATTGGACGCTGCGCTTTCCCAGATAGAGAGACAGTACGGCAAGGGCGCCGTGATGAAGCTGGGAGATCCCGCGGCACAGATGAATGTAGAGACGATTCCCACAGGATCTTTGAGTCTTGATCTGGCTCTGGGACTGGGGGGGATTCCCAGAGGCAGGATCGTAGAGATATACGGGCCGGAGTCCAGCGGTAAGACTACGGTGACCCTGCACATGATCGCAGAGGTGCAGAAGCGCGGCGGTATTGCAGGCTTTATTGATGCAGAGCATGCCCTGGATCCCGTTTATGCCAAGAACATCGGCGTGGATATTGATAACCTGTATATCTCTCAGCCGGACAACGGTGAGCAGGCACTGGAGATTACGGAGACCATGGTACGTTCCGGAGCCATCGATATTGTGGTGGTGGATTCCGTAGCAGCTCTCGTACCGAAGGCAGAGATTGACGGAGACATGGGAGATTCCCACGTGGGGCTGCAGGCTCGTCTGATGTCCCAGGCACTGCGTAAATTGACGGCAGTGATCAGTAAGTCCAACTGTACCGTGATCTTTATCAATCAGCTGCGTGAGAAGGTAGGGGTTATGTTCGGGAATCCGGAGACCACAACCGGCGGACGTGCGCTGAAGTTCTACTCCTCCGTGCGTCTGGATGTCAGAAGGATCGAAGCACTGAAGCAGAGCGGAGAAGTGATCGGCAACAGGACAAGGGTGAAGGTAGTGAAGAATAAGATTGCACCGCCCTTTAAAGAAGCAGAGTTTGATATTATGTTTGGAGAAGGGATTTCCAGAGTCGGCGATATTCTTGATCTGGCTGCCGATCATGACATTATTCGTAAGAGTGGTGCATGGTATGCCTATGAGGGCAATAAGATCGGTCAGGGCAGGGAGAATGCCAAAACCTACCTGAGAGAAAACCCTGCCGTATGCGAGGAAGTGGAGCGGAAGGTGAGGGCACATTTCGGTCTGGAGGGCGGCGGAGAAGCTGCCGGAGAAGCTGCCGATGAGTAAGGTGGTTACACAGCTTGAAAAAATGTCTTCCAACAGATATAAAGTATATTTGGATGGTCAGTTCGCCTTTGTATTATACAGAGGCGAACTCTCTTCTTTACATTTGAAGGAGAACAGTGAGCTTTCGGATGAGATGTATCATCGTATCCTGGAGGAGATTCTGCTAAAGAGAGCCAAAAAACGCTGTCTCCATCTTTTGGAGAAGCGACCCTATACGGAAAAGAGACTTACCGATAAGCTGCGGGAGGGTGGCTATCCGGAAAGTGTGATTCTCCCGGCCGTTGATTATGTGAAAGACTTTGGATATGTGGATGATTTTGCCTATGCCTGTCAGTATCTGCTCTGTCACAGAGAGTCAGAAAGCCGCCGTCGGCTGACAGAGAAGCTGCGTCAGAGAGGGATTGACAGTCAGACATTGGAGAAGGCCTGGGCATCCTGCTGTGACAGCGAGGAGGAGCAGAAACAAAGGGAGAGGGAACAGATTCGTAAACTCCTGCGTAAGAAGGGCTACGGCGAAGCCGTCGGGAAAGCCACTGCAGGACTGACACCGCCTGCAGGACAGGAGAGAAAGAAGCTGTATCTGTATTTGATGCGGAAAGGCTTTTCAGCAGAAATGATCGGGAATGTATTGATGAACGAGCTTTTTGACAGTGAGGAGGAGTGACTCAAGAGTAACTCCAGAGTAACTCCGGAGTGACTCAGGAGTAACTCCGGTTAAGAACAGATTTTCCTGCTTGACATAAGGTAGGTTATTGTATAAAATTGAAGTGTTGTAGTTTGCTAATAGGGGATACGCGCTATATGGTGAGAGCCATACGTATTCTGTTTTAGATATAGTACAATGAAAACTAAATAAGGAGGTGCTCCTGTACATGACCGCGATTATCACAGGGATAATAGTGCTGATCGTTGCCGTTCCTTTGACTGTCCTGATTACTACCACGTATCAGAAAAAGACAGCTGCTGCCACCATTGGCAATGCTCAGGATAAGGCAAGAGAGATTATCGATGATGCGCTGAAGACTGCTGAGAGCAAGAAACGCGAGGGTCTGCTGGAAGTGAAGGAAGAGTCCATTCGTACGAAAAACGAGCTGGACAAGGAGATCAAGGAACGCAGAGCCGAGATACAGCGTTTTGAACGAAGAATTCAGCAGAAGGAAGAGAACATCGATAAAAAAGCAGATATTATCGAGAAGAAGGAAGCGAGTCTGTCTGCCAGGGAGGAGGAACTTACCAGGCAGAAAGAGAAGATTGCAAAGCTCAATGAAGAGCGAGTACAGGAACTGGAACGAATCTCAGGTTTAACCTCCGAACAGGCAAAAGAGTACTTATTGAAAATTGTTGAAGACGAAGTGAAGCATGAAACTGCCCTTATGATCAAGGAATTGGATCAACGGGCAAAGGAGGAAGCTGACAAGAAAGCCAGAGAGTATGTGGTAACGGCCATACAGAGATGTGCCGCGGATCACGTATCGGAGACTACGATCTCAGTGGTTCAGCTTCCCAACGATGAGATGAAAGGAAGAATTATCGGCAGAGAGGGACGTAATATACGTACCCTGGAGACCATGACCGGTGTGGATCTGATCATTGATGATACGCCGGAAGCAGTTGTTCTTTCCGGATTTGATCCCATACGCAGAGAGGTGGCAAGAATTGCTCTGGAGAAGCTGATCGTAGACGGCCGCATTCATCCTGCCAGAATTGAAGAGATGGTGGAGAAGGCGCAGCGCGAAGTGGAAGCTATGATCAAGGAAGAAGGAGAAGCCGCCGTCCTGGAGGTGGGTGTTCACGGAATTCATCCCGAGCTTGTAAGACTGCTGGGTAAGATGCGGTTCAGGACAAGCTACGGTCAGAATGCATTAAAGCACAGCATTGAGGTGGCGCATCTGTCAGGATTGCTGGCCGCCGAGATGGGACTGGATGTGCGCTTAGCCAAGAGAGCCGGATTGCTGCATGATATCGGCAAGTCGGTGGATCACGAGATGGAAGGCTCTCATATCCAGCTGGGCGTAGAGCTGTGTCGCAAATATAAGGAGAATGCAGTGGTAATCAATGCTGTGGAATCCCATCATGGCGATGTTGAACCGTCTTCTCTTATTTCATGCATTGTTCAGGCCTCCGATACCATATCGGCGGCAAGACCCGGAGCCAGAAAAGAAACTCTGGAAACCTATACTACTCGTTTAAAACAATTGGAAGAAATCAGCAACAATTTCAAAGGTGTGGATAAGTCTTTTGCTATTCAGGCAGGCAGAGAGATTCGTGTAATGGTAGTTCCCGAACAGATTACGGATGATGGTATGGTGTTACTGGCCAGAGATATTTCCAAGCAGATTGAAGCAGAGCTGGAATATCCCGGACAGATTAAAGTCAATGTCATCAGGGAGAGTCGCGTAATTGATTACGCAAAATAAGAATAAGAATATGTAACCGGAGAGAGTCGTGAAAGTTTATTTCATGGCTCTCTTTTTGCGGGGTTTAAGAAGCATCACGATACAACAGGGAAAAAATTCGTGAGGAGTTGGATAGAGAGTATTCCTCCGGCTATTGTTGATGATAGTTACTTGTGAATGGGCAGTGTTCTGATATAGAAGAATGATTGCAAAAGAAATTCAACTGTGCTATAACATATTTCTGGCGTTGCTTACATTCGTTTTTTTATTTTGTATGTAGGCCTACATAGAAAAACCACCCCAAGACTTTGAACGGATTGGAGTGGTTTTTCTGCTCATAAACCGGTCAACCCACCTTGTGGGCGGTTGTTTCCTTTTATGCCCATACTATAACACATCCGGAAGCATACTGCAAGAGGAGTGATCAAAGTGTTAAATGATATTCTGATCTCGGAAAATCATACCCTAAAAGACGCGAAATGCGTTGATAAAACATAAGGCGAGAAATATTAGTGGTGCCGGATCAATGTGGATGGAACTTATTGGATCTGTGATGCCTCCATCTTGTACTCCTTCCAAAAACATAGTACAATTTTCACAGGCTTGGTGCACGGGCACCTACCGAAAGGGACAAAAAGGAGGAAAAAGGGATGGGAAAGGACAGAGAGACTGAAGCGGACAGCAGACAAACAAAAGAACAGTTCAAGCGTCTGGAGCGCCGATTGGTAGCCAAAGGAGCCATTATCGACTATTACCATGATATCGTGCAGGTACCTAACGGCAATATTGTGACCTGGGATTACATTCATCATAAGGGAGCGGCAGCGGTGGTGCCGGTGACCGAGGATGGAAGGATCCTGATGGTGCGTCAGTTCCGCAATGCCCTGGACCGGGAGACCTGGGAGATTCCCGCAGGGGGACTGGAAAGTCCGGATGAGCCCACTATAAACGCCGCGGCCAGAGAGCTGGCGGAGGAGACCGGCTATCGGTCGGAGGATCTGGAGCTTTTGATCACCATCCGCACAACGGTAGCCTTTTGTAACGAAAAGATTGATATTTACGTGGCCAGAGATCTAAAGGCCGGCAGCCAGCATTTGGACGAGGACGAATTTATCGGCGTGAAGGCCATGACGGTGGAAGAGCTTACGGACATGATCTACAGCGGAAGGATTGAAGACAGTAAGACAGTGGCAGCCATTATGAGCTACAAAAACAAATATTGCCGGTAGACCTTGCATCTGTGCCACAGGCATAGCCCGGATATGTTTTTCATATATTGAATTAAAACCTTTGCAATCCGATTGGGAAACACAGGAAGGAAGCAGGGGATTACCGGGAAGGCGGAGACATTCTTTGGCAAGATGGAACAGGCAAAAAAGCAGCGGTGAAGAGGTAAGCATCAGGAGAGGAATCCGATCCCCCGGAATTTTTATCCTTCTTCTGGCATTGGCGGGATATTTACTGGGAATCTTCTGGGTCTGTTTCCGGCAGGAGCTTTGGATACAGCAATGGGATCTGTTTGGACTGGAGTTGTTAAGAAAAGCGGAATATCTGGAAATTGACAAAAGAGCGCTCCTTTTTTTGTGTATCAGAAATCGACTGGGGGCGTTTCTTTTGTTATGTATTCTATCAGGCTCTATCCTGCGGTGGCAGGCAGTAAGTCTCTTTTTTCTTCTGGGAGGGTTTTTCACAGGAAGCCTTATGGAAGTATTGGCCATCCGATATGGGGTAAGAGGCTTGCTGCTGTATGTGGCCATGATTTTTCCGCAATACCTATGCTACCTTCCGGCCTTTTTTGCTCTGGGAAAGTCAATGGTTCGGATGGAGGAGAGATTTTTGGGGGAGCAGGGCAGAGAACAGAAGCTGTGGCAGAAAAGAAGAAAAGTAAGAACTGCCGCAGTCTGTTTTTTGGTTGTCATAACAGGAACGCTTTTAGAAAGTTATGTAAATCCGGAAATCCTTCTTTTTGTTTTAAAAACATTGTAAGTTTTTCCCGCCAGATGTGGTGGTGAGAAATGAGAGTTGTCGATATCTTGTGTAAAAACGCGAAATAGATTGAAATGAGGGTGTTAGACAAAAAAATTCCCGTTGCTTTCACGAAATATTCTGATTATAATGAAATCCACAGAATTCGGAGGAAGAAAGGCAAGGGAAGCTATGCTGAAAGAGATAGATGCATTTGTTTTATATTTACATAATATTAAAAAAGTATCTTATAATACAGAAACTTCTTATCGGCGTGATTTGTGCAAATTGGCTGCCTTTCTTGGGGAGAAACATATCAGGAGAGCAGGACAGATCACCCCACGGGATCTGGAGGCCTATCTTTCTTATTTGCAGGAGAATCAGTTTGCCCCTTCCACAATCTCCCGAAGTGTGGCAGTGGTGAAGTCCTGGTTTTCATATATGGTAAAAGAAGGGATTGTGCAGGAGGATGCTGCAGAAGAACTGAAAGCGCCCAGGATTGAAAAGAGGATACCGGAGATACTGACCATGGACGAGGTGGCTCGTCTGCTGGAACAGCCGGTGGGAAAAAGCCCAAAGGAACTCAGGGACAAAGCTATGCTGGAGCTGCTCTACGCCACCGGAATCCGGGTAACAGAGCTGATCACATTGACCCTTTCCAGACTGAATCTTACGATGAACTATATTATCTGTAAAGACGGTTCCAGAGAGAGGATGATTCCCTTCGGATCCAAGGCAAGAGAGGCTCTGGTCGATTATCTGGAGCATTCCAGAAAAATGATGCTGAGTGATTCGGCGTCGGACCTCTTGTTCGTCAACTGTTCCGGTGGGATCATGAGCCGTCAGGGATTTTGGAAGCTGGTGAAGCACTATGCCGGAAAGGCCGGTATCAAGGCGGAAATTACACCTCATACGCTGCGGCATTCCTTTGCGGCCCATCTGGTAGAGAACGGTGCCGATCTAAAGAGTGTGCAGGAGATGCTGGGTCATTCCGATATCTCCACCACGCAAATCTACCTGAACCTAAATCATAATCGTCTGCGGGAGGTCTACGCCAGGGCGCATCCCAGAGGATAGAAAATTGCAAAGGAGAAAACGATGGCAAAGCAATGGAAGAGTAAGGCTAAGATTACAGTGCTTAGAAAGACTTATTTCGAGGACTTGGCACAGAAGTATTTGTCTGATCCACAGGTGGGACCCTGCAGTATTTTTGAAGAAGGACAAGAGTTTACGGTGGACAAAAAGAACTATCTTTCTATGCTGGACGGAAGGTTTTGCTCAGAGGCCTGGAGTGCCATAAGCCACTATGTTTACGCGGCTTTACAGGGCGGCTCCCCGATGCATGGCTGGATCAATGATGAAAAGGTAATGATTGCCTGCTGCAATGATGGTACCCGCCCTGTTATCTTTAAGATTGAACGTCTGGAAGAAGAGGAAGATTGAAAGAATACGTGCGTAGGAGACCCAAAATCGAGCCGGTTCACATACCGTGATGATTGTGTCGGATCAACAAGGTAAACTCATCTCTGGGCAAGGGCTTGGAGAAGAAGTATCCCTGCCCGCGCTCACAGTGGAATTCCTTCAAAAGCTCCAGCTGATGACTGGTTTCGATGCCTTCTGCGATGGAGTGGGCAGAGGGAAGATCCTGGCACATACGGATACTGTTCTGAAGCACGGTGCGGCTCTTGGGGTTGGTTTCCAAATCCTGAATCAAGGTCTTATCGAATTTGATTTCATCAAAATCAAGAGCGGACAAAATGGCCAGATTGGAATAATAGGAGCCGAAATCATCCAGAGAGATGGAAAATCCGGCATCCATCAGATCCCTTACCAGCTGTTGCAGATGACCGCTGTCGATCTTACTGATACTCTCCGTCACTTCGATGGTGATAAAAGAAGTAGGAACGTGGTAACGGCTGCAGATGTCCCGAATGCTTTCCACAATGCCCGGCTCCATCAGTGTGATGCGGGAAAAATTCACGGACATATGGAGAATATGTCCCAGCTTTCGCCATTCCTGCAGACAGATGCAGGCATTTTCCAAAACAAATAAATCCACATACCGTATGACCCCTTCCACCTCGTAGAAGGGAATAAAGTTGTTGGGAGATATGAGCTGACTGTCCTTGCTGATCTTGCGGACCAGAGCCTCCGCTCCGATGATCCTGCCGCTTTCCAGCTCCACCTGGGGCTGATAATAGACGGTAAAATCCCCGTCCTCGATCTCCTGTAATACCTGATCGGCAGCGCCTGTACGCAGGGAAGAGTGCCCTTCGTGAAGGACGTGGCTGTAGTACATCTGTTTCTCCGCATACATCAGCTCATCTGCGTTATGGATCTGCTCCGACACATTGATCTCTCCGGACTGCCAGACGCATCCGATGGCAGCGCTGCAGTCGTCGTCACTGTCGTAGGCGCTTCGCAGGTTGGATACAGCCTGCTGGAAGTCATTCTGAGAGATATCTTCACACAGAGCCACGAATTCATCTCCGCCGCTGCGGAAGCAGACACCGGGGATGTGGTCGCTCAAGATCTGAGCGGTTCGCTGAAGGACATAATCTCCCCGTTTGTAGCCGTAAGTATCATTGATATTCTTGATGCCGTTTACGTTGACGAATACGATGCCCAGAACGGTAGGCGGATGAAGCTCATACTCTTGCAGAATGCGGGCATAGTAATGTCGGTTCTTTAGTCCGGTCAGCACGTCGGTATAGCTGAGATATTCCAGCTCCGTCAGCAGACGACGCTTTTCAAGCTCTATCAGAATAAACTCGGACATGGAACGAAGCAGTGTGAAATGACCGATGTTCTTGCGGGGATCATCCACACCGAGAAAGCCTATGATCAGATCGTTATGCACGAGAGGAGCAGCCATCAGACTGTCGATATTCTGTCGCTTCAGGATCTCATAGGATTCGGAATCCGGATCCACCTCTCCCTCCAGAGAGTTGATACAGAACTCTCCGTCTGTTTCAAAGCGGTTGACCCAGTAATCTACCAGATTCAGAGGAAGATTCTGGAGATTGTCCTTTTCCTGAGAGATACCCGGTCTGCACCATTCAAAGGTATTGCTTAAGGTCCAATTTTCCAGATTAAATTCAAAGATATAGACACGGTTGGCTCTGTAATAAATTCCGATGGCCTCCAGCAGAATCCGGAAAGCGGCATCGGTATCCTTCGTCCGTGTCAGAGTCTTCAGACAAAGGGAAAGAATATCCTCCACACTGGATCTGTGAGAGATAGAGGAGAAATTGCCCTTTCGGACGGAGATATCCCTTGCAATCTCAATACGAAGCCGTCTGTTGTCCACACATACCATCGTATCAGACACGTCAAACCAGGTATTTACACTGCCGTTGAAATGCTCCCAACGATAGATCTCATTTTCCTTTAGATGAGCGTTGGTGCAAAAGGGGCAGGGAGAATCCAGACCCTGTAGGATCCGATAGCAGGTACTGCCTTGATAGTCGTCAGGAGAATTCAGACCCAGAAGCTCCATGGCGTGCTTGTTCAGATAAAGGATTTCATAGGTATCCATGTCGCTGACGTAGCTGATGGATTCGGATGCATTGATAAGCAATTCACTGCAATTTATGTTTGCCATTCCCATTTACCCCCAAGATACGTTACTACTATTTTATCATATCATGAAACGGTAAATAATACCAGTACAATGTGTGGAATTTGGGGAACTCTGGCGTTCAAAACAGATAAAGCAATCAAGATGCAGAAAGATGCCATTGCTATGACTCCGGAGGTCACAGAAGATAATGAACTTCTGGTTTCCAACCTTTATGCTAATCTTGGAGGTATGTACCGAGTAATTTCCAGAAATGACAATTCCAATGGACAACAAAGAGTATTCTGCAAGTGAAAGGAGGAACCAAGATGGAACAAAAAAAGATTGGAAACTTTTTGAAAAATCTTAGAAAAGAAAAAGGTATTACACAAGAAATGCTTGCAGAAAAATTGAATGTTTCAGGGAGGACGGTATCTCGTTGGGTGTGCAATAGCAATAGGAGTAGTATGTTTATTATAAAAGCATATGGTCAAACAAGGCAGTCATGTACTTCGGTGTGTGGCTGCTTTTTTGGCAAGAACACGAATAAAAAGCGGGATAATTATCGCTATTAAAGCACATAATATGATTGTAGAATAGAAAAATGCAACAAGTCACAAAAATCTATTCTAAAAATTGGCTGACACATTGAATTTTGAATGCTCCATGGATATAATAGAATAGAAAAATGTAACAAGTTGCAAAAATCTTTCGTAAGGAGGTTTTGAGGATGGTGATTCGAAGAGATTTCTATTTGGATAAATTGATAAAAAGGAAAAACAACGGGCTTATTAAAGTAATTACCGGTATTCGCCGATGTGGAAAATCCTATTTACTGAATAATCTGTTTTATCATCATTTATTGGAAAGCGGAGTTGAAGCAGACCATATTATCCGTTTTGCTTTTGACTCGGCAGATGATCTTTATCTGATTGGCGAAAGCCTGATTCGGATTGAAAAGGAAAAGCGTGGAGTTGACCCTGAGAAGTTCATGGCATATATCCGTTCCAAGGTTGTAGGTGAAGGAATGTATTATCTGCTGCTTGATGAAATTCAGATGTTGGATTGCTTTGAAGCTGTTCTGAATGGCTATCTTCGTAAAGATAATATGGATGTATTTGTGACTGGAAGTAACGCAAAATGTTTGTCCAAAGATATAGCCACCGAGTTCGCCGGCCGTGGTGACGAGGTTCATATGTATCCCCTGAGCTTTGCCGAGTTTATGACCGTTTACAATGGTGATAAGTACATGGGATTATCTGAATATATGCTATATGGCGGTATCCCTCTGGTTGTTCTTCGTGAGGGAGCAAACGATAAGGCAGTTGCATTGCAGAATCTGTTCAATGAGATTTATCTTCGAGATATTACCAAACGTAATCGAGTAAAGAACATCGGAGAACTGGAAGATCTGCTGAATTTTCTTTCCTCTGCCATTGGTTCGCTGACCAATCCGGAAAAATTGAAGAATACTTTTAAGACGGTAAAGAAATCCAAAATCACTTCCGCTACCATTAAGAAATATCTGGATTATTTTGAGGACTCTTTTCTGATTGAATCAGCACAAAGATATGACATTAAAGGAAAGGCATACATCGAAACTCCAAAGAAATATTATTTTTCCGATCTTGGACTTCGCAATGCCAGAATCAATTTCCGTCAGTTCGAGCAGACTCATTCTATGGAGAATGTAATTTATAACGAACTTTGTATGCGTGGCTACAGCGTGGATGTAGGCGTAATACCGATTGCAGAACGAGATTTGGATGGTAAGGTTATCCGCAAACAACTTGAAGTTGATTTTGTATGCAATCTTGGTTCTTCCAGATACTACATCCAGTCTGCATATTCGCTGCCGGATGAAGCGAAGCGTACTCAGGAAATCAGACCGTTCAGAAAGATTGATGATTCTTTTAAGAAAATCGTTGTTACCAAAGACATCGTTCAGCCACACTACGATGAGTATGGTATTTTGACTGTGAACATTTATGACTTCCTCCTTAATCCACAAATTCTTGAAAAATAAACAATGTAAACTCATGTTGCCGGCGGTAAGTTAATAAAAATATCAGTTGACCGTCGCCCTGATTTTCAATATACTGTAGATAAAAACAGAGGCAAGGAGGAGGACTTACAATGAACACAACAGATTGCATCAAAACAAGAAGAAGTATCAGAAATTACAAGGAAGAGCAGATTCCACAGGAGGTAATCCGCGAAGTGGTAGACCTGGCGCGTTTTGCACCAAGCTGGAAGAACACCCAGACTGCCCGCTATTATGTGGTGCAGAATTCGGAATTAAAGCAGAAGATTGCAGAAAGCTGCGTGATGGGATTTACCTACAACACCGGCACATTAACAAAGGCTCCGGCACTGGTGGTACTGGCTTATGTGGAGAAGCGTTCCGGTTATGAGCGTGACGGCTCTTATACAACCTCCAAGGAAAGTGCCTGGGAGATGTTTGATGCGGGTATAGCAGCTCAGACCTTCTGCCTGGCAGCTAATGAAAAGGGCCTCGGTACCTGTATTATGGGTATCTTTGACGATGCAGCAGTGGCAGAAGCAATTTCTCTTCCGGAAGGTCAGAAGGTGGGT
>JAFQLB010000117.1 GCA_017396675.1 Lachnospiraceae bacterium | reverse complement strand
CCCGCTGACATATAACAGGCGCCCAGGCTGCTTCCGTCAAATTTGTATCCGCTGCCGCTGATGGTTCCGATTGCAAGAAGCATGACCAGTCCGGAATTCAGAAAGGCGCTCCCCATTCCCGCCATCGCAATATAATCCGTGATCAGCGTGCCCTCTGAAGTAAAGATGGTAAACACACCCCTCACGCTCTCCGCCGGATTTCCTTCTGCCACCAATCCGAACAGAACCAGTGCAAAAGCCGTAAATAAGGCCAGGCGTGTAACCGCCCGGGAGGGTTGCTTCGGGTCGTAGGCCAATACTTTTGTCATCATCATATAACCCCCTGTGTCGTTGAATATAAAAAAATATAAAATAAAAATCTTCTATACGGCAGTCAACAGCATTGACACCTTACCGCAAAAACTATATAGTTTTTATAACCCCATTTTACTCCTTTTGGAAGATAATGAAAAGAGGAAAACACTCATACGGGAGGCTTCCTATGAATTATCCGTCTTTATACCGCAAACGTATCATACCCGAAGAATGTACACACCTAAAGGACGATGAAATTCTTCATCTGGACGAGCGTCTTATGATCACAAGGTGGCGCACTCTGAAGCCGAGAACGGATTTTCATCACGGTGTCTCCTGCTATTTTTTCAAGGAAGGCTTTAAGATCAGCAAGTTTTATCATCAAAACGGCAACCTTGTGTACTGGTACTGTGATATTATCTCCACAGAATACATAGCAAATGAGAATACGCTGATTATCACCGATCTTCTGGCGGATGTGGTAATCTATCCGGACGGCTTCGTGCGTGTTCTTGATGTGGAAGAACTGGTATGGGCACATACCGAAAAAAAGCTGTCCACGGATGAACTGACTACCGCCCTGTCCATCCTTGGCAGCTTATTGAAAGTTGTTTACAGCGGCAATCTGACCCGCATCATTAACGATCTGATCCTGCTTGCTGCATCAGGTGAAGCACTCCCCTCTTCTCCCTTTGCCCCTTTCCTTTAGGGAAACGCTGATTAAATCAGCATTTCCTTAGTAGAAAATATGGTTACCGATGGAGATTCCCGTCAATCCCGGAATGGGCGTTCTGAAATATACGCAGCTTCCTACATTTGTCTGTCCCGCCATCGCCGCATCCGCCGCCTCATAGCAGGAGGCTGTGGCACGGTTTTCCGCCAAAGCCAGAGCCAAACGTCCGCTTCCGGCGGGCGAAAACTGAGATTTCTGATAAATCACTCCCACCACGGTATCGGGATATACGCTGCTGAGCACGCGGTTGATAACCACCGCTCCCACCGCAAGTTGTCCCGCGGGAGGCTCTCCGCCGGCTTCGCAATAGATCAGATTGGCAAGCAGATACCGATCCCCTTCTTCAAATGTGATTTCTGAAATATCTCTCCAGGAGGACTGCGCTGCCAGCTTGGACATGGCCTGCTCTTCCGCCAGCTTCTTCTTCAGATAGGTAATATTTTCTTCCTGCTCCCTGATCCTGGCCTCATATTCCAGAGCCTGCTGTTCCGCTTCCGAGATCTGCCCGGAGTAAGCACTGATACCGGCTGCTGTCTGATTCACATAACCGGTGACCTTCTTTTTCTCGGCTTCCACCTCTTCCTTTAATGCGTCCAGCTCCTCCTTTTCCCGGTTCAGCCTTGCCTCCTTCTCCTCAATGGACCTTCTGGTCTGCTCATATTCCTCCAGCTTGGTTCTGTCATATTCGGATACCTGTTCCACATACTCCGACATATTCAAAAACTCACCCAGATTACCTGCTCCGAACAGTGCTTCCATCACCACATGATCGTTTCTTTCATACATGTACTTGATCCGCCGCTTCATGCTCTCGTACTGCATGGTTTCCGTCTCTTTGGCTGTCACCAGCTCCTCTTCCGTAATACGGATCTCTTCTTCCTTGTCCTCGATCTGCGCTTCCAGATCCTCCAGATTGGCACTGACGGCGGACAACTGATCATTCAGCGTATTCAACTGCCCCTGCAAGGAATTCTTCGCTTCCTTTAAGCCTTCCAGCTCCTCCTCTGTCTCCTCCAGCTGAGACTGGGTCTCTCTGTGCTCTTCCTGCGCCTGATTCAATTGTTCCTGGGTAGTAGTGGCGTACACTACGGAGGGTGAGATAAGACCGATGCAAAGGAGCATCGCCAGAATCCCCTTTCGTCTGCGCCTGCCTGCTGCCTTCATAAAGTAACCATACCTTTCCGACAAAGCTTTTAAAGCTCCATTTTGATTTCCCGTCCGCTTCTTTGATACTGTCTGTATTCCACCCCTGCCGCATCAAGCATACGCTTGGAGGCTATGTTGGAGGGTGTCCCGTCATATTTGTCACTGTCATAAATCACTGTCCGAATGCCGCTCTGAATGATGGCCTTGGCACATTCGTTGCAGGGAAATAAAGAAACGTATATTTTTGCCCCCTGGAGACTGCCGCCCCGATAGTTCAGGATCGCATTCAGCTCACTGTGTGTGACAAAGGCATACTTGCTTTCCAGCATGTCCCCTTCTCTGTCCCAGGGAAAATCGTCATCGGAACAGCCCATGGGAAATCCGTTATACCCCATGGACAATATCTTATTATCCGAGCTGACAATGCAGGCACCTACCTGCGTGCTGGGATCCTTGCTTCTCATACCGGAAAGTATGGAAACTCCCATAAAATATTCGTCCCAACTGATGTAATCTTTTCTTTTCATGTATCCCATGTATTCCCTTCAAGCTCCTATTTGGTACCGAAGATTCGGTCTCCGGCATCCCCCAGTCCGGGAACGATATAGGCATGGTCATTCAACTTCTCATCCAGGGCACCCGCGTAGATATCCACATCCGGATGCTCCTTCTGCATCCGCGCAATTCCTTCCGGCGCCGCAATAATACACATAAAATGAATCTTCCTGCAGCCCTTTTCCTTCAGCATCCGCACGGCAGCAGCGGAGGAACCTCCCGTAGCCAGCATGGGATCCACCACGAACACTTCTCTTTCCGCACAGTCCGCCGGCAGCTTGCAGTAATACTCAACAGGCTCCAGTGTCTGGGGATCACGATACAAGCCGATATGACCCACTTTGGCGGCAGGGATTAATGTCAGCATACCGTCCACCATACCGAGACCGGCTCTCAAAATAGGAACGATGGCCATTTTTTTCCCTTTTAACTGCTTTACCGTAGTCTTGCAGATGGGAGTTTCGATCTCTACTTCCTCCAAGGGAAGCTCTCTCGTGGCTTCGTAACAGATCAATGCGGCAATTTCAGATATCGTTTCTCTGAAATCCTTGGTTCCCGTTTCGACCCTCCTGATATAGCCTACCTTGTGCTGGATCAGCGGATGATCCATAATAATTACCTTGCTCATACTGACTTCGCCTCCTTATCCTTGTATATCGCATGTTATGATATCAATTACTTTTCTTCCAACAGCCCGATCCTGCGGCAATGCTTCTCTTCTCCTGAAAAGGGCGTATTCAAAAAGATATCCAAAATTTCTGTCAGCATACCGTTGCCGATGACCAGTGCTCCTAAGGCCAATACATTGGCGTCATTGTGCAGCCGTGTCATTTTTGCCATGTAAGGATCTGTACAGAGGGCAGCCCTGATCCCTTTGATCTTATTTGCCACAATGGAAATACCGATCCCCGTACTGCAGATCACGATACCCCGATCACATTCTCCCTTTGCCACAGCCTCCGCCGCCGCTCTTCCGAAATGGGGATAGTCACAGGAGGATTTATCGTAACAGCCGAAATCCTTGTATTCCATCCCTTTTTCCGTCAGATACTGTATGACTACCTGCTTCATCTCGTATCCGCCGTGATCACATCCCAATGCTATCATATTTTTGCCTCCTTATCTTATGAAAATATTGTCAATCCTTCATTCTTCGCTCTTCAGACTGTGTACCTTGTGTACCCTGTATCCCGCCGCCTTCAGCAAACGGTTCATAACGGCCTGTCCCAGACTTCCTCCATGAAAGCTTTCGGAAAAAATAACATCTGTTCCTTCTTCGTCAAACTCCCTCAGCAGACGGTACAGATTTCTGGCAATGGCCTCCTCATCTCTGCGCTCTCCCACTGACTTGATGCTGTCTGCCGCATATTCCTTTTCCGTTTCCTTCGTTCCCAGAACACCGGTTCGTTTGCCCTCACTACGGGCCTTCCTTGTGAGGTCATTGATACAGGCTATGACGGCTGCGGGAGCACCCTCCACCACCGTCAATTCTCCCCTGGGCGCATAGTGACGATACCGCATTCCGGGCGCTCTGGGCGGTTCCTTACAATCTGGCCTCAAAAGAGACGGATCCGTCTCCACCTGATCCAACACCTTTTGCAGCATATCCTGTGTAATATATCCCGGACGCAGGATCGTAGGAACCCCGGCGGTCATATCAAGAATGGTGGATTCCAGACCGATCTGTGAATCATCTCCGTCCAGAATCAAGGGAATTCTTCCTCCCAGATCCTCCATCACGTGTACCGCTTTTGTGGGACTGGGCCGTCCCGACACATTGGCACTGGGAGCGGCCACATAGCCCCCCGCAGCCGCAATGAAGGAAAGGGCCACGGGGTGGGACGGCATTCTCACCGCCACCGTCGGCAAACCTCCTGTGGTCTCCTCCGGCACCAGCCCGGATTTTTTTAAAATGAGAGTCAAAGGTCCCGGCCAGAAGGCCTCCATCAACCGTCCTACATCCTCCGTCACTTCCTTTACCAACGGCTTAAGATCCTCGAAGCGGCTGATATGTACGATCAGAGGATTGTCCGAGGGTCTCCCCTTTGCACGGTATATTTTGCGGGAAGCCTCGGGATTCAGCGCATCTCCGCCCAATCCGTACACGGTCTCCGTAGGAAAAGCCACCAGCTCTCCCTCACGGATAAGAGCTCCGGCTTTTTCTATTGCTTCACCATCGATATCCTCACTGTTGATTTTCAGTATACGGGTTTCCATAAGTTGTCCTTTTATGACGCTGTACTTCCCTTGTACTATATCATATTTATCTTATAAAATAAAGAGGGTGTATTCACCTTAAATCCCGTCTGCTGCTGATTTCCAGCTTTTCAAAAATATGTGACACATGCTTTTTTACGGTGGACTCTGCGATATACAATTCTTCCGCAATTTCCCGATTGGTCATACCCTTCCGGATCATCAAGGCAATCCGTTTTTCCTGCGCGGTCAAAGAGCCGTCGGAAAGCCTTTCATCTCCCTCCCCGGGATCCTCCTCAGATGCTCTTTTGATTCCATTGTCAGCTGTTTTCTCTCCCCGACAGATAATTTCCACGATATAAGCGTACAGCATGGGCCGAAGGTGCAGCACCATTTCCTGCAAAAAAATCTCCTGCCATGTTCTTCCCTCCTGAGGGCTTCCCCCCGACATGGTCAGCAGCATCAGAAAGGTCTGCAGGGAGCCTGCTGCCATTGCATTTTTTCTTACAATGTCCTTCCGGTCTGCCGCCCCCATCCCCTTTTCCAGATGGGGGATACACAGCAGCAGTGTTCCCAGACAGAAAATACCTATGTATTTCACGGAAAAAACAACCGGCAGGGAAATCTCCAAAAAGAAGCATAAAAGGGTCAGGTACAGCACGATCCATACCAGATGATAGAATGATTTTTTCATGGTCTGTCCCCCACTCTTCCTCTGTCCTCATTCTTCCTCACTGATAAACTCCTGTATCTTCATACTCAAAATGGATTTTAGCGGGAGAAGCATCAGTGCCGCTCCAAGACTGTATACCAGAGACAGAATTGCCACCGCAAGGTTGGGTCCCAGTGCCATGGGTGTATCCATACGTCCCAAAATGATGACACTCTCCACAAAGAAAAAGAACACCCCCTCCGAAATCAGCATTCGGAAGGCAAGGCTTACCGCCTCTTCCGCCCGTTTCAATTCCTTCAGTCCCTGCACCTTTTTCTTCCCAATGACCAGACGAAAAGCATTGTTAAAATCCTTCAGCATCCCCGCTGACAACAGCAATGCCATTGTAAACAGTAATAGCAGAACAGCGGTAGGGATATCCAAAAAGAATACAATGGCTCGGAAGGATCCCCCGTAAAGGCAAAGGACTCCGATCAGAACGATCACACTTACAACAGTCAATAGGTACATACTCTTTCCTCCTTTTTCTTATGGTCTTCCACAAAACTATGTGATTTCAGCAGAAGACGTTTGTATTTACAACAGAATTATATGTCTCCTTCCCTCACAAAGAAAATACTACTTTCGGTAGAAAAAGTAGTATTTTTTATACTGCTGCCTTCAGGTCTCCTTAGATTCCCGAAACTGGCTCATATACAGATTGTAATAGATCCCCTGCCGCTCCATCAGCTCATCCGCAGTTCCTTCTTCCGCGATTCTTCCGTCTTCGATCACAAAGATCCGATCCGCATTCCGGATGGTGGACAGCCTGTGGGCGATCACAAAGGAAGTTCTTCCTTTCAGCAGATGGCGGATCCCATCCTGCACCAGCAGCTCTGTTTTTGTATCGATACTGGAGGTTGCTTCGTCCAGGATCAGAATACGGGGATCGGATACCATGGTTCTGGCAAAGGCCAAAAGCTGTCGCTGACCGATAGACAATCCGCCTCCCCTTTCGGAAAGCTTCGTGTCATATCCATCCTCCAGCTCCGTAATAAACGCATGGGCATTGACGGCCTTGGCTGCCTCCACCACCTCTTCCTTGTCGGCATCCTCCCGTCCGTACAGAATATTCTCCCTAACAGTTCCCGAAAACAGGAAATTATCCTGAGCCATAATCCCCATCTGACTGCGAAGGCTCTCCACAGTAACCTCTCTGACATCGTGACCGTCGATCAGGATACGTCCCCTCTGTGCTTCATAAAATCTTGCGATCAGGTTCACAATGGTGGTCTTCCCCCCTCCGGTGGGACCCACCAGAGCAATGGTTTCTCCCGGCTTTACGGTAAAGCTCACGTCATCCAGCACCTGTGTCCTGTCATCGTAGGAGAAGGAAACCCGATCAAAAACCACACTCCCCTGGATGGCCGGTATGTCCTCCGCCTGCTCCCTGTCTTTTATCCGCGCCGGTGTATCCATAATCTCAAAGATCCGTTCCGCACCCGCAATATTGGTAATGATCTGGTTATAAAAATTGCTGAGATTCATAATGGGACGCCAGAACATGTTGATATATGTTCCAAATGCCACCAGTGTACCTACAGAAACGCGATCCGTTCCCAGAACGACGATCCCCGTATAATACAGAGCCACATTCCCGATCCCCCAGCAAAAATCTATGATGGAACCGAAAGCGTCATGAAGCTTCACCGCATGCACAAAGGATTCTCTGTGCTCTTTCGTCAGCTCCCAAAAGGT
>JAFQLB010000116.1 GCA_017396675.1 Lachnospiraceae bacterium | reverse complement strand
GAGCCCGTGTATTGACCTGGGGTCTGGCCTCCTGTTTCAGGCTGAAGGACTATGAGATGGCGGAGCAGATGGTAGCGGGAGAGCAGGAATATATGCTCATGGCCATGCTCCAGAACTGGTATACGGACGCCACGGAAGAGCAGAGGGAAGCGTGGAAGGCAGGATTTGAAGGAGCCGTAAATGCCATTCGCAGTAGTGGAAGAGAGAGTCTCTATCCCAGACTGCTGCAGACCTTCCGGGCAGTTACTTTACCTCCGGGAGCAGAAGAGGCACAGCCCGCTCAGCCAACACAAGCTGCGCCGCCTCCCAAGCCCACACCTAAGCCGGTCACACTGACGCCGGAGCTCACCGCCATGGCGGATCAGCTGCGGGAGAAGGTTCCTGTATTGATTCAAGTGGGAGAATTGCAGACAGCTTTGGTGATGGTGAAGCAGCTGCTTCAGTTTTATCCGGAGGATCAGGAGCTGCTGCAGTGGGAAAAGGAGTTGGGAAGCTCCTTATAATAATATTCTGTGAAAGGGGCGGTGAGATAAGAAAATTTCTCTGCACTGATAAAAAAGAAACAATAGATCACAGAATCCCTGTCTCTGTCAGTGATGTCAAGAATAAAAGGATTTTCGAAGAACAAAGCCGGTTGGTATGGCTTTCATCGAATACAGGGATGATTTGTCATATTTTTCCACGCTCACGGCGCGTACAGACATCCCTGTCTGACGCGCCTTTGCCGTACCTCCATGTACGGCAAGAGCTGGTTCTCGCCCCTGTATCCGATATAAGCTCATACCAACAGCAGCTTTGTTCTACTTAAAATCTTTTTACCCTTGACATCTCTCACAGAGGCATCCATTCTATTGATCTTTTTTCTTCTGTTCCTCCGTTTGAGAGACGGTATTGCTGTTTATTCACACCTTCCTCTCCGCCGCATAAGATATAGAAATCTCTGTTATGGAAGTTTTCAATATGAAATTTTTTGAGGAAGCCCAAGTAATGCAGCAATCCGACAGGAAAGAAAGGGATGCTGCGACTCCTACACCTGAGATGAATGTATGGCCCGTCATACCTGCCTATCCCGGTACGGAAATCGATATGACTCCCGGAATGAATACACGCCCGATTACCCTTCCGGGGATGGATATGGATGCGAATACGAGTACATCCCCCGGGATGAATACACGTCCCATCATTGTGCCCGGCATGGATAGCAGCCCCCAGCGTCCGGAGCCTGAAATGCCACAGAGACCCGGAATGGGCAGCCCCCAGCGTCCGGAGCCTGAAATGCCACAGAGACCCGGAATGGGCAGACCTCAGCGTCCCGACATGCGCCCGCCCATGGTGACAGGCACGGTGATTACCACCTATCCCCGTCCGGGTGAACCCTGCCGTTTTTGTGATCAGAACAATGGGCAGTATGCTACGGTCAGATTCCTGAATGCGTCGGCAGGGTATGTGCCTTTTACGGTTTATGTGGATGAAAACATAGCCATAAGAAATCTTCAGCAGGGGGAGGTTTCCGCCTATACGAAGGTTGGCAGCAAAAGTCATACAATGACCTTGGTGGGTCCCGAGAACTACGTGTATTTTCAGAAAAGTCTTGATTTGCCAAAAGACGGCGTATTTACGGTGGCAATTGTGAATGCAAAGTCCGGTCTTGATCTGCTGCTCATTGAGGATGAGGTGTGCCGGGGAAGATTTGGGGCGGGCTGCATACGGGCGGTCAATCTGTCACCCGTCAGCGGTCCTCTCAATGTGATGAGCGGTAATCAGGAGAATAACTTTATTAATCTACAGTACGGAAATGTAGCCAAATATCGAGACATACGCCCCGGTTACTATCGCTATCATGTGACAAGAAATATGTTCCGAGGTCTGCCGGAAGCGGGAAGCGGCGTGGTATTGGCCACGGCCGCTGTGGAGGTACGGGCAGGCTCTGCCATTACGATTTATATTTTCAATTGGAATGCCTATCAGCCGGATGCCGTTCGTACACTGGTAGTGGAAGAACGCATGCAGGATGAGATGGAATAGGATAAGAAGGCTTATCCTTCATCTTCTCCGAAAAACTTGTCAAAACGCTCTGCGATGGCCTGTACGCCGGCTTCGTTTAGGAAGTAGTCATTGTCCAGATATTGATCTCTGTTGTCTACGGTAATGGCACCGTAATAGAGGTCGATAAAGGAGGCGGTGGTGCCCATAATCGTATTCATTTCATGGTTGATATAATCCACCAGTGTGCCGTTGCCCAAGTCGTGGATATCGCCGTCCACATAGAAGTCATCGATGGTCTTGCCGGATGCCGGCAGAGAGAGAATCACGGTACGAATGTGGGGATGGGCTTCCTCGATCATGGTCAGAGCGGCGTTGAGAGATCCGCACCAGGTGACCAGATTGTTGGGGTCATTGGGATCCATTACGGGACGATGGTCAATATAATCGGACAGATCATACATGATCACCAGCATATCTATAGCAGAAAGATCCACGGTCTTTAAAAGCTTCAGGGTCTCTTTGGCAGTATCGTCCATGGAAGCCACTGCTTCCTCCATGACGGAGAAGTCGCCGCTGCAGAGAGCTTTTGTGACATGGTACAGAGAAACACCGTCTACCGGGTAATCCGCCCGGTAGGCGGCATTTTTCATGGATTGAAAAGAGTTGGCAAAGGAGCCGTCGTAGGCCACACCATCCATCACCCGGGCCAGTGTCTGAGCCAGCCCTGTCTCTCCTTTGTTGACGGCAAAGGGGGAATTTCCCAGGCAGAGAAGGCTGGTAACGCCGTCGTCTTCATGACCCTCCAGACGCTGTGCCGTCATGGGCAGGATGTAGTCCATGGTCTCCGTGTCAAATTCCGTGGTGATCTCATTTGGATCGTAGCCGGAATCCTCTCCCTTATTCCAGATCCATAAACGTACAAATGCAAAAATAAATAAAACACCTACGATGGCAAAGAAAATCAGGTGTCCGTTGATGCGTTTTTTCATATTTGATTCACATTCCTTTCAAAGATGATACTTGCATGGTATTTCCCTTTCCGCTATAGTAACATTAGTATCATGGGAATGTCCACAGAGACAGAGAAATCTTAATAAAAAATTCAGGAATCGTCGGAAAGGCGATGCATGAAAAGTGAGGGAAATATGAAAAAGAAGCTTACGTGGAAGCATATTCTGATGCTTCAGGGAATTGTGGCAATTTACACCGTATCCGGTGTCATGGCCAAATTTGCGGTATCGGGAGAAACTACGCTGCAGGTTCTCTTTTATTACGGACTGCAGCTTGCGTCATTGGGGATCTATGCAATCCTGTGGCAGCAGATGATACAGCGGTTTGATCTGTCCGTGGCTTATGCCAATCGCGCCATGGCACTTCTGTGGTCTGCGGTATGGGCGATCACCATATTCGGAGAATCCATAGATCCAAAACAGATCCTGGGGATCGTTCTGGTGATTGCGGGAACCGTGATCATCAATACAGAGAAAAAGGAGGAGCATCATGGGTAACAGTGTGTTTTTTGCAGTGGCCGTCCTGTCTGTGGTTATCTCTGCTTTTTCTCAGATACTGCTGAAGATGGGAGCAAACAAGGACTACCCGAACAAGATCAGAGAATACCTGAATCCTTACGTGATCGGGGGATACAGTATGTTTCTGGTTACGACTGTGCTGACACTTGTGGTCTACAGCGGCCTGGATTATCTGAGTCTCCCAATTATCGAGGCCTTGGGATATATTCTGGTGCCGGTGCTCAGTTATCTGTTTTTCAGAGAACGTTTTTCCCCACGGAAGGTGGCAGGAATCCTCTGTATTCTGGCCGGTGTCCTTGTCTACCATTTATAAATTGGAAGCCTGCTTGTAGCTCTTATTGTATTTGTACATGCGATATGTGGTGCTTAACTCCTTCAACGCTTCATCATTGCCGCACAGTTCGGTGAGAAGAGAACGCTCCGTGGAGGAAAGTGTGATATATTCCATATAGGGCATCTGGAGCTCGTTCAGGCGGGTGCGGCATTTGGGGCAATACAATTTGTGGCCGTTCAACAGATGAAGTCGTTTGCAATCTTTACAATAATGAAGATACATCATGATTTTGTCCTCTTTTCCTTTTATTTTTATTTGTCGCCGGATTGCTGTTATTTTGACAGGCTTTGCCGCAAAATGCAACGAAAACAGTTCGAGATAATTCGCCAAAATTCCGTAAATACAAGGAAGAAGGAAAACGGACAAAAGAGCGGGAATGGGGAAAAATGGAATGCTTCTTACGGTTGAAAGAGGCGGTAAATGATGATATAATGGCGCAAAAGAAAAAAAGGGAGGCTTCTGCCGTCGGCAAAAGGTCCTGTGGCAGTAATGCGCAAAAAAACGCGAATACAGGCGCACAAAAGTGGAATTTCGGATAGGAATTTGAAAGGGAAAGTGAAAAAGAATGAAATTATTTGGCAGGAAAGGTTTGGAATCGGAAGAGGAAAGGCAGGATGATTTTGAACTGGACATGATCGATCTGGATGATACGGACAGCTGGTCGAAGCTGGAAGTGGCGCATGCACTGGCGCAGGAGAGACAGCAGAGCCGGCCCCGGACGCCGGAAAAGGCTATGCTGGAGGAGATCAGCAGAGAGCTTGTCCTTCAGGAGGAAGAAAGCGACGAAGTGGAAGCGCTTCCGGTAGAGGATACGGAAGAAACAGAAGAGGTGGGTAGTACATATCCGTCCTACGATTACGAAGAGGAGATGGAATACCTGTCTTTTTCCCCGGAGGAGGAAGACGAGGAAGAGGAGGAAGGGGAAGGAGACGATGAGGGGATTTCTGTCTTTCACCGTCTCGGTGCATTTTTTTCAGGACTGACAT
>JAFQLB010000115.1 GCA_017396675.1 Lachnospiraceae bacterium | reverse complement strand
TGACGAAACAGCTTTCTTAATCCGGATGTCAGGATTCTGTCATCCTGCGGATTGATGCTGTGCTTCCACTCATGGCGAAGCTTGAGCGGCGGCTTATTACTAGTCATCATACCCTCTGTCACCATAGTCAGAGCTTCCTCCATCGTACCCGGAGTCACCTCCATCGTATCCGGAATCACCCGAACTGTAGTCGGTCACGCCGTCCCCATTGGGGCCGTAGTCCGTATCGTCATAGTCGGTCACGCCGTCCGCATCCGGACCGTAGTCCGTATCTCCCATAGTCACGGTTCCGTCTGCGGGATTGATGGTAGCCGCATAATCGGTGACTCCGTCATTTCCCGGACCGTAGTCCGTATCTGCATAATGAATCACCCCGCTGCCTGTTCCGGCATTGACCTGAATATCCTGGGGAACTATGGTGTTTACCTGAGGCCGGGCTACGGCTTCAGGCGGAATCTCTCCTGCCGCATTGGTCCAGTCCCGACTGCTTACCGTAGTCTGAACATCCACAACCACATCATTCAGAAAACTCTGACTGGGAAGCGCAGAACCATCTTCGATTTCAATGGTAATCTGTCTGCCCTCTCCTTCTACCTCTTCCACGAAATAGCCGGCTTCTCCGATGGCAGTCACCAATTGACTGACTACGGTACGGGTCTGCTTGCCAATCAGCCCCTCACAGCCGGAAATAATCGCAATGGCATCATCGTTGCGGGCGGTTACTCCGATAACCAGACCGGAGGCGTCGTATTCTATGGCAATCTCCGGATTGACACTGAGGAGCAGGACGCCTCCCATGGCAAGCTCCGAACCCGGGTCGGGTGCAGGTGCCGAGGCCGGATCCGGTACCGGAGCTGCGGCTTGTCCCCCACAGCCAATCATACAGGCCAAACCCAAAATCAAAGCCAAAACGGCTGTGATAACAGATATCTTTTTCATATTTCTTCTCCTTTTTTCATCTTTTGTCAGTTTAGTCTTTCCAATTCTATCAAAACGCTGAAAAGGCAGAAACCAAAAAAAGGTAAATCCTATGTTAAATTTAAGTTAAATGAGGGCTCTTCTCACCATTCTCAGGAAAAATGTGGTACAATGCCATATGATGTGTGATTTGCAAAATACTTAAGAGGGAGACATGTCAATGATTTGGTGTATCGAAGACGATGACAGTATCCGTGATATTGAGATCTATGCCCTGCAGTCCACCGGTTTTGAAGCAAGAGGCTTTGCGAATGCAGATGCCTTTTGGACTGCCCTGACAACAGAAAAGCCAACGCTGATTATTTTGGACGTTATGGTGCCCGGGGAGGACGGCGTATCGCTGCTTACGCGATTGAAGCAGCTGCCCGACTTCTGCCATATCCCTGTGATCATGGCCACCGCAAAGGGTGCGGAATACGATAAAATTAAAGGGCTGGATCTGGGGGCCGACGACTATCTGGTGAAGCCCTTTGGTATGATGGAAATGGTATCCCGTGTAAAAGCTGTTTTGCGCCGCTGCCATCCCAGTCCCGCGGCTGTCGTCTATCAGGACGGCGGACTGATCCTCAACCAGGAGGAGCATACAGTAAGTATCGACGATGTGCGTGTCCCGCTTCGTAATAAGGAGTATGAACTGCTTCGTCTGTTTCTGACCCATCCCGGTGTCGCCTTCTCAAGAGACCAGCTCTTCAACCAAATCTGGGGCACCGATTACATCGGAGACAGCCGGACATTGGATGTACATATCCGCACTCTGCGCCAGAAGCTGGGCGTCTACGGCCAACAGATTGAAACCGTACGAGGCGTAGGCTATCGCTGGGAGGCAGATCATGGTAGGTAAGATTCTTCGATCCATACTTATTGTGGTGATTGCCGTACTTTTTGCCAGCCTGGCTGTGGTCACCGGCGTTTTGTACCGATACTTCGGAGATTTTCAACAGTCCCAGCTAAAGGACGAGCTGCATCTTGCCATGAACGGCGTACAAGTGGCAGGAACGGACTACCTGCAAGCATCCCATACGGATCAGCATCGACTGACCTGGATCGCATCCAACGGTGACGTTCTCTATGACAGCCATGCAGATAAAGGAGAAATGGAGAACCATGCCGATCGGGAAGAGATCCGAGAGGCCTTTGCCACCGGCTCCGGCAGCAGCGTTCGCCGCTCCAGTACCCTGACAGAACAGACCATATACGAGGCCGGAAGGCTTCCTGACGGAAGTGTTTTACGGATTTCCATCAGCCGTGCCAGCGTTGCCAGTCTGATGGTCAATATATTTCCCCCCATCCTGCTCATCGCCTCCTTTGCCGTTCTTCTGTCCGCATGGCTTGCCTACCGCATGGCAAAGCGTGTGGTAGAGCCCCTGAACACACTGGATCTTGAGCACCCCTTGGATAATGATGCCTATGAAGAGCTCTCTCCCCTGCTGCACCGTATTGAGAACCAGCAACGGGAAAGCCGACTGCAAATGGAGACCCTGCACCGTCATCAGGAGGACTTTGCTCAGATCATCCGTCATATGCGAGAGACACTGGTGCTGCTGGATCACACCGAAACGGTCATCAGCACCAACCCGGCAGCGGAGCAGCTGTTTGGCACAGACTGCCTGCAAACCGGAACCAAGTTCCCCTCGGATCTGATACCGGATATGGAACAGGCCATCAAAACCGCCCGTGAGAACGGACATTTTGAATTCCGAAGGAGCATCGGCTTTCGAACCTATCAGTTTGACATCAGCCGCATTGAATCCAATGCATCTGTACACGGCCTTGTCATCCTTGCATTTGATGTGACCGAGCAGGAAGAAGCCGAACGCAGTCGCAGAGAATTTTCCGCAAATGTATCCCACGAGCTGAAAACACCGCTGCAGTCCATTATCGGCTCTGCGGAGCTGTTGGAAAGCAATCTGGTCAAGGCAGAGGATATCCCTCGTTTTGTAGGACACATCCATCGGGAGGCAGCACGATTGGTCACTCTTATCCAGGACATCATCCGCCTGTCCCAGCTGGATGAGCAGGTGGAGCTGCCCCGTGAAGAGGTCTGTCTGCTTTCCCTGGCAGAGAATGTGCGAGAGATGCTTGCAGAAATCGCACAGTCACGGAAGGTATCACTCACCGTATCCGGAGACAGCGGTATCATCATCGGCGTCCGCCAGCTGCTTTCTCAACTGATTTATAATCTGACGGATAACGCCATCCGTTACAATCGCCCCGGCGGCAGCGTAGAGCTCACTGTCTCGGAGGATGAGGCGGGAGTCTGTCTGACCATACGGGACACCGGCATCGGCATTCCGCCGGAGCATCTGGAAAAAGTCTTTGAGCGATTTTATCGGGTGGATAAGAGTCATTCCCGTCAGTCAGGCGGCACCGGACTGGGGCTTTCCATCGTGAAGCACGCCGTCTCCTACCACAACGCAAATCTCCAGATAGAAAGCGTACCGGGAAAAGGCACCACCATCGTCATACGATTCTGATGTTCAGACTCCGTAATGCTCACGAATGGCATTTGCAATGTATAAGGTCACACCCTCTCCGTACGCTTTGTCCGTGGCCGCCATCATTTCCGGATAACGCTCCAGGGTATCTGCCAGCTGCAGCAGATAATATCTGATGTTCCCGATCTGCCATAGAGCCTTGTTGCTCTCAGCCAGTCTTTTCAGCGCATCTTCTTTCATGCTGCCATCCCCCGTTTTCATGGCTTTGGCAAACTGTCTGTAAATCTCATCCGTCTCTTTCATAAATGCCGTCATTTCTTCCCGGCTGCCTTGTGCGGACAGACTTGCGGCTACTGCCTTCTCCCTGCCTCCGTACAGCTTAATCAGATGCGCTTCGGTTTCGGGATCCTTCAGATTCTTCGCCAGTTCCTCCCGAAAGGTCTCTCTATCCCCAAATTTTTCCACAAACCTGCGGATGTCTTCCGGTTTCATCTGTTTTATCGTATGCTCTGTGATCTTATCGATATCCTCCTCCGTAAATGCCTCAAAGCTCATGGTATTCACTCCTTTTCTGACATCCCGGATCAGCTCGATAATACCGTTCAGACGATTGCGCTTTCTTTCCAATGCTGCCTGCTGTACCATCAATATTTCCTGTCTGTCAATTTCCGGATGCTCCATCAGCAGCCGGATCTTTTTCAAAGGTAATTCCATTTCCTTGAAAAACATGATTTCCTGCAGTCTTTCCAAATCTCTGTCGCTATACAGACGATATCCGGCCGCAGTTACCTCAGTGGGCTTTAAGAGGCCGATTTCATCGTAATAGTGCAATGTCCGAATGCTGATTCCCGCCAGTCTTGATACATCTTTTACCGTTCTCATATGTACCTCCTTTCAGCTCCATTGTAAACCATGACGCAGCGAGAGAGTCAATACGGTTTCATCAGTTCATCCCGTATAAGGGCAATATTAAAACAAGTCGGGAAGCTACCTCACATCCCTGTTTACAATTCATCCAGGATTTCTTTCTTTTTCTGTTCGTACTCTTCCCCGGTGATCAGGGACTGCATATAGAGCTCTGTCAGTATCTTAAGTCTTTCTTCCACACTTTCCGCACTTTCTGTGTTTTCTCCATTTTCATCAATCTCAATCACATGACTGTCGATCTGCTTGTCCGTAAAGCCATTTCTGAAATTAATAAAGGTGATACAACCGGCCATAGCTGTCCATAAAACACCAAACAGTCCAAAGGTTGGAATCGCAATACATACTCCGATGAGGCAAAAAATAATGCCCATCGCAAATCCTGCTTTTGACGACCCTTTTCCCGGTCTTACATGAATTTTCTTTGCCATATACTCCTCCTCTTATTCCTCCAACAGTTTCCTCAGAAAATACTCCCGGTTATTTATAAACATCTCTGTCACACAATAGCTGTCTGTCTCATCATACGCACAGGGATGAATCTCCCCCTCATCAAAGGACAAAATCTGTGCCCCCGGCATCCCAAGCAGGATCGGAGAGTGGCTTGCAATGATAAACTGTGCCCCCTGTCTCGCCAAACGGCTGATCTCAATCAGCAGCGTCAATTGGCGCTGAGGAGACAAGGCCGCCTCCGGCTCATCCAAAAGATACAGCCCGTTAGGCCGGAAGCTCCCCTGTGCCAGAGCAAGAAAGCTTTCTCCATGTGATTTCTCGTGATATTTTTGGGATGGATGATCCCCATCGGAATACTCCTCTTCTTTTGTAGCCACGTTGTAGAAGCTCTCCGCCCGCAGGAAGTAACTCCATATGGGTCTTCGATATCCCTTTTTCAGTCTGAGGGCATTATATAATTGGGAATGGGAATCGTAGGTGGAGAAGTTATAATTCCTGCTGCCACCCTCCGGATTCAACCCGTAAGCAACTGCAATGGCTTCCAGAAGCGTTGACTTGCCGGTGCCGTTTTCTCCCACAAAAAAGGTAATCTCCCGGGAGAATTCCTGTTCTCCCTGAAACCGCAGTGCCGGTATTTTGCGGAGATAACTGTTCTCTTCTATTTTGTCCCACCGGATCTGCACGCCTTGTATAAATAGTTGATTCATCCGTCTCTTTCCTTCATTTCTGTCCCTCATTTCTCATCTCGCTCTACCGTCTTCTTCTGCCTTTTCATCATCAATCTCATGTTGGATGACGATTTCTTCCACAATCTCTGAAGCGGTTACGGATGCGTCATAGATCCAGGTGTATTCCGGCGAAAGACCAAAAGGTATGTTGCGGATGCTTTGATATTTACCCGCTTCCTTGGTATCCGTTACCGGAAAGATACTTCCGTCTACGCTGTCTCCCTTCCCCTTCGGATTCCATTCGCTCGGCCCGTAAAGATAGGGAACCAGCTCCACACCATGGGAGGCAAACACTTCCTGATGCTCCTTCAGCATTTTGCCGGTCAGCATCAGTTCAAAATCATTGTCCAGATAGCTTGTTGCCGTAAAGCCGTAGATGATATTTGTCACTTCCACCCCCGGACACGCATCCGAGCCATAGACCCACTGTTCGTTTTCTTTCCTCAAAGGTCGGAAATCCACACCATAGATTTTGGAAAGGCTGTCTGCCGTCCGCTCTTCGTCAAAGGAAAAGTCCCTTCGGAAAAACCATCCTACCGGCTCCACATAATGATGAATGGATTCCATCCCGCTCGGCACAGCCACTACCAGATTCCCATCCGGCATTTTTTCATCGGAGGCCATAGTAAACGCATTGATCAAAACATCGATGCATCCGCCCAGAAACGGTATTCCAGCCCCTGCCCTTCCCAGCACGCCTGAATCGTCCTTGGAATCCGCGCTCTAAGAATGTCGGTTCTAGAAATAATAATATCCGCTCTCCACCTTATGTATTTTATTCAATTCTCTCACCAAACTACTAATACATTTTATTTTCATAATCCTGTAACTCATGAAAAATATTATCTACAATCACCAAATCATCTTCTATGCGATATAACATAAAATATCTATGGTTCAAAAAGTTTATACGACGATATTTTAACTGATGCAACCTTGGATTATCACATAGTTTTAAGCTCCCTGCCACATGTCTCAGACTTTCAATTGTCGCATCATAATCATCCAGCACATTTTCTGCTGCCTGCAAGCTTTTCTTCTCAAACATCAGATATTTGATAAAGCGTTCCAAATCCTCTTCAGCATCTCTTGTCACTACTACTTTATATTCCATACTTCGCCTTCATATCACGAGAAACATCGTAAGCGTCTTTATACATTCCTTGCTCTGCATGTTCACGTGCTTTCTCTAGCTTTTTAAGTATTTCATCCTCTGATAATGCCCCATACGGATTTGCGCTTATCTTTTTTATCTCAAATGGAAAGCCATTTACAGCTAATGCTTGCGTTAAAAACATGCGAATTGCAGTTGTTGTATCTGTACCTAAATCTTTAAATAATTGATCTGATTTTACTTTTAAATCATCATCCACTCTTACTTGAATTGTACTGGCCATTTGCGCTACCTCCTATTCCTTATTTACAGAATATCACACAATCATTACAAACGCAATGCATTTGTAATGATTGTGCATTTTTCATTGGATATTCGCCTGATTATGAGGACCTGAGGACCTGATTATGAGGCATGAAATTCTTCACCATAGTCGGTTGTATTAAATACTTCGACAGTCGGTACGGCAGCTTCCGTAACGTATCCCCATGCTTGATCCTCTTGATTACTTGCATGGCCATCAGCGTAAATATCAATCTTTTGATGGCTTTCCATGGATTTACTGAATCTCAAACCCTGCTGTCAGATAATGGGTATCTATCCTGTCTGCCCGAGGCACTGAAATTTCCTTGATGATACGGTATTCGCCGGACGGCAGTTCTCCATAAAGAGCTTTCCAGTTGGTAGGGAATACAGTGGTCTCTCCGGCGGGCAGCCGATACGCCAGATCCTCAAGAGATATTTCTACTTGCGTCTCAACCAGCTGCCATACCCCATCCTCCAGTTTCTGGATCTCATACCATTGTCCGGTTTGAAGTTCTCTGTCCGTCTGATTGTTTATTTCGATTTCTCCCTCCCAGGATTTATACTTCATCATGGTCATGGTTACATCTTCCAAAGTGTTGACCGCTCTTTCGGCCAAGGGATCTCCCATGTGGGAGCGCTCCGGATCAAACACATACTCCAGATATTCCATGAGCCGTAAAGAAGCGGCCGAACCATCTCCCGTGTTGTCATACTGATAGAAAATGCGGTCTATGGTTATCCCATCTTTATAAGGTGTTACATTCTGCAGAGTATTCCCTTTCGCATCCTGCAGTTTCATACTGTATTGATAGCCGACTCTTGCATTCTCCTCAGATTCAGCCGTAAAATCTAACTGCCGGTACAGTTTGAGCAGATCATGATACTCGTAGTAGGCATCCTCTGCAGTAAGTGTTTTACGCTCACCGGTATTTCCGTTGATTACTTCGATACGGGAGATGTCTGCATCATCCACCATAGCTGCTGCTTCTGGTATCTTCCAATCCTCTCCCGGGTTTTGGGCAGTTACTTCCTGATCCTCTGCCTGGCCTTCGCTATTATCATTCTGTGAAGAAAACCTTTCATGTCCATCCGGGCTCAGCCCAAACAGTTCCCAGAATTCATCGTCTGCCTCGTCACGAAGGGAATACCCTCCCCAGGAACCAAACACCAGGGAACCACAGTCGTCCGTACCCTTGAATACGGTTACCCTTTTCCCATTCTCCAATGTCAATGTCAGCTTTGCCCCATATCCGCAGTTGCCTACGCTATCAAATTTTGCACTTTTTAGGATTTCTTCCAGCCTAGGCAGATGCCTTTCTTCCAAGTAAAGGGGAACATCCAGCCAGCTGCAGTCAAAGCGTGCTTCTGTGATGGACGCCGTAATGCTCTGCGGACTTTCAAACCGGTATCCACACCTCTCCATCGCCAGATCCAGAACCGTCTGCGGTACTTTACTTTCTGAAAAATAGGTTGACTCACCATTGATATGCAAACTTGCACCAAAGCCGTGGCCGGATGTCAGCTTTTGTGTATCCTCCGCCAAAATGCCTACAGCCGTCTCTTCCGTTAAAGGAATCGTTTCCGTGATCTCTCCGTATTCCTCAGAAATCAGATAAACATTTAGATAGGGTTCTTCTACCGCATTCACTGCGATACCGCGGGCAAGGGCATCCTCAAGATACCGGCGCCCCTTGTCCGGGTCAAAATACTTTGCAAAGGCTGAGTACATCTCCTGCTCCGCCTTGATCGGCTGAATGAAAATATACTCTGATCCGGCTGTCCGATACATCCGGCTCTTCTCTATCACGTAGGCTTCGTCCGTAATCACCTGTACTCCCTGCGCATTCAACACCCTTTCCATCGCTTCCCGGTTTTCTTCCGGATACAGAAGCTGATAGTCTTTATCACTGTAATGTCCCATGTCCTGCATTTGATAAAGAGGACTGTCCGCCACATCCCCCTGATAGTGACCGGCAATATAAGCGGTCTTCCCATCCGTGCTTTCCCTTGCCATAAGCGTATACCCCTCCAAAAGAGTTCCATACTCTGCAAGAAGTTCTGCTTTTTTCGTCTCGGACATCTCACGAAACGTAAGGTCAGGAACCGTTAATTCCAGATCATAGGCCAAATCCTGCAAAAAGGTATTGCCGTCCTGCTGATCCCCCGTACTGTCTCCATACATACTGTTTTCGGATCCGGAGGTCTCTTTGGAGCCAATCCGAACCTCCACATTTTTTACACTTACATAGAAATCCTTATCCTCTGCTGTAGGATTCTGTACGCTTACACCAACCCGAAACCAGGCGCCTTTTTCCACCTCCATTTTTACCGGCATTCCCAGCGTCATATAGGCAGCCTCGTAGGCGTTCTCCTCTCCCACTTCCACGGGCAGCAAGATTACCTCCGTATCGCCAAGACCCTCTCCATTAGTAAGAGTCAGTGTATTGCCCTTCGGGCTGATTTCTTCCTCCGAATAGCAGAAGGCTGCGGTACTTCCCGCAGGAACCGTCACCCTGATCTGATGCGTTTGTGTGGGATCTGTCAGAAAACAGACCGCAACCACCACACATACCGGGACTGCTGTCAGAGTGATAAAAAAAGCCGGTTTCCTGTACTTCAGTACGGATCTCACCCGTTCCTTTACTCCCACTTCCCCAAAAGCCAGCGGGCAGGAAAGGACCAGACGCCT
>JAFQLB010000114.1 GCA_017396675.1 Lachnospiraceae bacterium | reverse complement strand
GATAACCGGATGTAACGGTCAGTTGGGACGAGCGATCAATGCACTTTACAGGGAAAGGGCAGATCTGGAGCTGGTTAATACGGATGTGGAAGATCTGGATATTACAAAGATCGATGATGTGATGAAGGCGGTGAGAGAGGTAAAGCCTTATGCCATTCTCAATTGTGCCGCCTATACGGCAGTGGATGCCTGTGAAGTCAATTACGATATTGCATTTCAGGTAAATGCTTTGGGAGCCAGAAACTTGAGTATTGCGTCGGGAGAGACGGGAGCCAGGCTGGTGCATCTTTCCACGGACTACGTTTTTGACGGCAGCAAAGAGGGCGCCTATTATGAAACAGACGCCACGGCACCCGCCAGTGTATACGGTGTTACGAAGGAGGCCGCGGAAAAGTATGTTGCGGAGTTTTCCAATCGCCACTATATTTTGCGGACTGCCTGGCTCTACGGAGAGGGAAAGAATTTTGTCAAGACAATGCTGCGGCTTGCGGAAAAGGGCAGTAAGGTAAGTGGTGTAAACGATCAGATCGGAACCCCTACCAGTGCCGCTGAACTGGCCAAGGCCATTGATTCCCTGCTTTTTACGGAGAATTACGGATTGTTCCATGCCACCTGTGAAGGACGGTGTTCCTGGGCGGATTTTGCCAGAGAGATTTTCCGTTTGGCAGGCAGACAAATGGAAGTAGAGGACGTAACCACGGCTCGTTATCTGGAAATGTATCCTCAGCAGGCGAGACGCCCCGCCAATTCCGTGCTTGAGAATTATATGCTGAAGATTACCGGCGCATATCGGTTTGCGCCCTGGCAGGACGCCATTGCCGCGTATATGAAGGCACTGCAGTAAGAGGATGTTTTCCGGAGAGTGGAGAATGGAATTTATAAAAAAAGAGAAAAAACGGATTCTGGTGTTAGGTTTGATCATGGTGCTGCAATTGATTGCAGCATCCTGTTTTTGTGTCCGGAAGCAGGGATTTCATTATGATGAATACTATTCCTACTATTCTTCCAATTCTACCTACGGGTTGGTTCCTACGGATCGGGAATGGAAAGAGGGGGCCGAAATACGCAGCGAGTTTGTGGTGGAGGAGGGAGAGGGATTTCAGTACGGAAAAGTAAAGCTGATGCAGTCCTACGATGTTCATCCGCCCCTATATTATATGCTGCTTCATACGGTGTGCTCTCTGTTTCCCGGCACGTTTACAAAATGGACAGGTCTGGGACTGAATCTTTTCTTCTTTGCCATTGCATATCTGCTGCTTGCCCTGATTGCCCGGAAGCTTTCCGGGGGAAGCCTGCTTTTGACGTTATCCGCCTGCCTTCTCTTTGGATTCCAGCCGGGGGTAATCAGCGGAATTACGTTTATTCGTATGTATATGCTGCTGACCGTATGGTGTATGGCTGTTGTGCTATGGCATATCCTGCGCTTTGAGAAAGAGCTTTTTTTAACCCCGGGGGCGGCGGCGGGACTGATGGTATTGGTTTTCCTCGGATTTTTGACCCACTATTATTTTGCTGTCTTCCTCTTTTTTGCGGCAGCGTTCACATGCCTCTGGCTGTGGTGGGGAAAAAAGCAGCTGAAAACAGCCTTGTACTATGCGATCACGGTGTGTACCGGGATGGGACTTGCAGTCCTTTACTACCCTTCCTGTCTGGGACATATTTTCCGGGGATATCGGGGAACAGAG
>JAFQLB010000113.1 GCA_017396675.1 Lachnospiraceae bacterium | reverse complement strand
GATTATTTGGATTTATGCCGTCTTATAATTGTCAAATATAAACGATTCATGTTACTATAAAAACATAGGAGAATTTATTTTCGTTAGTGTTACCGCAACGATGTATGACGATGTTAGGCAGAGATCCGTTCTCTGTTTACTCCTCTGTTTAGAAAACAATCAGAATTTATTCTGAATGTTGGATAAGGTAGAATTCTCCTATTTTTTATTGGGGTGAGATTATGCGGCAAGATTCAGAACAAATAAAAGAGAAGTTCTTAACTTTAGAAACTAGAGAAGATGTGGCTGCCTTATTAGGAATACAAGATAAAAGTTTAAGGTATTTCTTATATTCTATCAAACCGGATAATATGTATTCAGAATTTATAATTAAGAAGAAAAACGGCGAAGATAGACATATTTATGCTCCGGATAGAAGGTTGAAAAATATACAAAGAAAGATGGCACAGATCCTTAATTGTGTGTATAAAATTAAACCTGCTGCACATGGTTTTGTGCTTGATAAAAATATAGTAACCAATGCTGAAAATCATATAAAAAGAAAATATATATTTAACATAGATTTGGAAAATTTTTTTGAACAAATTCATTTTGGACGAGTACGTGGAATGCTGATGAAACCACCATATAGTATAGGTTCAGAGGCGGCTTTGGTTATAGCTCAGATAGCATGCTATAAGGGAAAGTTGCCACAAGGAGCACCAACCTCCCCTATTTTGACAAATATGGTATGCTCACCACTAGATACGCAATTAACCAAGTTGGCTAAAAAGTATAATTTGCATTACACTCGTTATGCAGATGATATTTCATTTTCCTCATATAGAGATGAATTGCCGACAGGGATTGTATATGAAGATTTAGAAGGAATACACATAGGAAAGGAACTTAGAGAAATATTATCTCAAAATAGTTTTGCAGTTAATTCGAAGAAAACAAGAGTGTTTGATTATCGAAAACGACAAGAAGTAACGGGATTGGTTGTTAATGAATTTGTTAATATTAGAAGAGCATATATAAAAAAAATAAGGGCAATATTATATCATTGTAAACAGGACGGGATATATGAAACTGCAAAAGAATATGTAGAGAAAGGTAATTGCAAAAATTCTTCAATTATCGAAATGATAAAAAATGAGACTGAAGAAAACAAGGAGAGGGTTGCAGAATGGTTTAAGGAAGTTTTGAAGGGAAAGATAGGATATATAAAATTTGTTAGAGGGAAGAATGATTATGTTTTTTTAAAATATGCTAAGGAGATTAATGAACTATATGGTGAAGAAGTTTTTAGCATAGAAACAGAATTAAAATTAATAGATAAAATTGAAAAATCTGTTTTTGTATTAGAATTTGAATCTGAAGATAATTATGTGCAAGGAAGTGGATTTATAGTAAGAGATATAGGGTTGTTAACTAATTATCATGTTACAGATAATAATGAAATCTATACTGTTAACACATATAAAGGTGAGAAAAAATGTTGTGTATCTAATGAGATGAATTTGATTAAAAATAATGAGAGTATAGATTATGCATGTTACTTATATGGGAAAACAAGTGAGGATGCTTTAGAACTGGGAAATTCTGATGAATTAGATATAGGAAGTGAAGTATTAGTGATTGGCTATCCGGATTATTACACAGGCAATTCTCCGGAAATCCAGCATGTAAATATTATTAGCCAACGTCCTTTTATGGGGCAGAAGATATTTACTATTTCGGGTCGAATAGTACATGGTGCAAGCGGAGGCGTGGTTTTGAATATGTCTTATCAAGTTGTAGGAGTTATTAGATGCGGTTCGGTTACGCTTAAAGAAACTGAAAGCAATTCTCTTCAAGGCTTTATTCCTATAAATGAAATTGTTAATGATCTGATGGCGTGACTTAATATTGCGTGATGGATTAAATGTTAATATACATATGGGACAATAGTAAAAAGGTTATTACTATTTTGAAAATGTAGCAATAGGTCAATCCATAGGTCAATTTCCAAAAACAAATTTCGCAATACCCGATAAATACAGGCAAATTGAGGTGTCAAACAACGGACTCTGACTCCGTCATTTCAAGGTTCGAATCCTTGTAGCCCTGGTTCTTAGAACTCCGGTAGATGTCTACCGGAGTTCTTTTATATGATAAAAAGGGCGTTTGATGCCTTTTTGGGCTACCCGGAAGTAATTGTTTCAGAGTAAAAGATAAAATGCTGGAAGAAAAAATGCAGCCAGTGGTATACTATAGAATAGTAAAATGGTACAATGAAAAAAAGGAAAGCCTATGTCATTGTTAAAATTATCAGGGATGCGACAGAGTGTACAGGAAGCAAAAGAAGAGACTATTAGGGAAATTCGGATATTGATATTAAGAATAAAGGGGCTTTTATAAGAATATAGGGAAATGTTGTATTGCGGAAGGTAGCTTAATATCAAAAAAGGAGGTGCATTATGTCTTCAACAGTTCAAGTGATATTAAATAAGTATGTTAGTGAGTTGGAAAAAATATATGGTGCCTACTTAAAATCAGTCATTTTGTATGGTTCATATGCGAGAGGAGATTTCACGGAAGAGTCAGATATTGATATCATGATCCTTCTTGATTTAGATGAAATGCTTATTAAAAAGTATCGTCATGACCTTTCGGGAATAACATATGATTTCAATATGGATTATGATGTAGATATTAAGCCGATTGCAAAGAGCCGGGAGCATTTTGAAAAGTGGGAGGATATTTATCCTTTCTATAAAAATGTAAAGAGTGAAGGGGTGAGGTTATTTGGATCAGCATAAAGAAAGCGGAACGAAGAAAGACTTGGTCTTATATCGAATTGAGAATGCCAAAAGCGATGTGAACTCTGCGAAAATTTTGTTGGATGCAAAAGAGTATAAAGGAGCAAATAACAGAGCTTATTATGGAATTTATCATGCGATTTCGGCTATCCATGCGCTGGATGAGAGAGCGTATAAGAGACATAAAGATGCACTGGGGAATTTTAATAAGGATTATGTAAAAACAGAAATCTTCCCGCGTAGTTTAGGAAAGAGGATTGCAGAGGCGGAAGAAATACGTCATGCGAGCGATTATGACGATTTTTACATTGCAACAAGGGAAGAAGCGCAGGAGCAGATTGCGACGGCAGAAAAGTTGATTGAACTTGTTGAAAGATATGCAAAAGGACGTTTGGAAGGTCAATAGGTCAATCTATAGGTCAATTTAAAAACAGAGAGTGCAGAAATGCTGATAAATACAGGCAAAATACAGTGCCAAACAACGGACTCTGACGACATCCTTTTCACACGCACACATGCGCCCCGGCAGATCATAGTTCGAACAAATGGGTACATTGGTTTTTTGCTATGGTTGCAGGACGGGGAAAAACAGACAAGAAAATAAAATCAGCATCCCGATGACCAGGTTTGTGTTGTGGTGATGGGGATGCTGATTCTTATATTCCTTATTTCTCCTGAGGATAGATAAGCCCCCACTGCCGGCGGATAGAATCCATGATCTCCATCATGCGAAGGCTTTCCGAAAGGGGCATAGAGTCAGCCTCTCTCCTTCCTGCCCGGACGGCAGCCATGCACTCTTCAAACTCATATTCGTATCCGCTGATCTGCTGTGGGACATGAACCTGCTTCAGCAGGCGATCCTCTGAGTCAAAGGCGGAGACGGACTGGGGATTGTTGATATTTTCCACCACGATATATCCCTTATCGCCGTAGAAAATGCCCTTGCGGTCAGAACGGGAGAAGATGCCGTGGGTAAGAGTTGCCATACGTCCGTCCTTGTAGTGGAGGATGATGCTTTCCATTCCGTCTACACCGGTATCGGTCATCTGTACGGAGGAATCGATGCGTTGGATTTCGTCTCCGAAATGCATGAGGGCAAAATTGATCCCGTATACACCCACATCCAACAGTGCGCCGCCGGCCAATTCAGGTGCCATGATCCGATAGTTATGGTGGATGGCATAGGAAAGATTGGCGGTCAAAGCCGTGATCTTTCCGATGATGCCGCTGCCTATCATCTCATTGATGATAGCCCGGGAGGGCATGTACCTGGGCCAGATGGCTTCGGCCGCAAATACGCCCGACTGCTGTGACAGCTTTTGAATGTCTGCTGTCTGAGAGGCGTTCATGGTAAAAGATTTCTCGCACAGAACCGGTTTTTTGTGCGTGATACAAAGCTTCATATCTTCATAATGTCTGGAATGAGGAGTTGCAACGTAAATAAGTTCGACCTCGGGATCGGCGGCCAGCTCCTCATAGCTTCCGTAAGCCTTTTTGAATCCATATTTTTCTGCGGCATCCTTTGCTCTTTGCAGCGTGCGGGATGCAATGGCGTAGCATTCCGCATGATCCATCTGCATCAGGGTAGGTGCTACCATATCCACGATTCTTCCCGTACCTAAAATACCTATTTTCATACGTATCCTTCCTTCCTCCTTTCCTCTCCGGTTAGAGAGGCACTGTTGTATTTGACTGTATGACTGTATACACTACATACTATTGTAGCGGGAAAAGAGAAAATGTGCAATAGAGGGAGGTACGGAGGATTGTTGGTTTTGGAATAAAAAAATGCCGCTCCCCCTATCCCCGCGCTCCTGCTTCATGTTATAATGGCTGTAATTTTATGTTAAAAACATTGAAAAGAAAGGAAATGTCATGTATAGTTTTACGAGCCGCATACGCTTCAGTGAAACCGGAAGGGACAGAAAACTGACATTGGAATCTCTGCTGGATTATTTTCAGGACTGCTCCACGTTTCAGTCGGAGGATCTGGGGATTGGGATAGATTTTCTGAAAGAGAAGGATCAGGCCTGGGTGGTGAATTACTGGCAGCTGGTGATAGAGGAGTATCCCTCGCTGGGAGAAACGGTGAGGATCTGTACGCTGCCCTATGATTTTAAGGGCTGCCTGGGGTACCGTAACTTTTATATGGAAAATGAGCAGGGAAAAAGGATCGTCAGTGCCGATTCTCTCTGGACACTGCTGAACATGAAGAAAATGTTTCCGGCCAGACCCGGAGCCGATATGGTGAAGCTGTATGGGAGAGAGGAACGTATTCCCATGGAATATGAGCCCCGCAGAATTGCGCTGACGGGAGAGGTGCGTCAGGGAGAGGCCATTCCTGTCAGACCCTATCATTTGGATTGCAACGGCCATGTCAATAACGGTCAGTATGTACGGATGGCAGCAGGGGTCCTGTCTGCGGACAGCAAGGTGCGCCAGCTGCGGGTGGAATATCGCAGGCAGGCGGTGTTGGGAGATGTATTGCTTCCCTATATCTATGAGGCGGAAGAGAGAGCCGCGGTCAGTCTGTGCAGGGAAGAAGGACGGCCCTGTGCGGTTGTGGAATTTAAATTTGTAAAAACATCGTGAAAAGAGGTATGGTATGTTCCGTTTGGGAGAGATGCAGGAGTTGGAAATCGTAAAAAAAGTGGATTTTGGCGTATATTTGAAGGATCCAGAAGAAAACAGCAATGAGAAGGTATTGCTCCCGGTCAGGCAGGTGCCGGAGGGGGTGGACATTGGAGACAGAGTGCATGTGTTTTTGTACAGGGATTCCAAGGATCGGCTGATCGCAACCACCAGAACGCCCCTGTTGACGATGGGGCAGACGGCTCTTCTTCGGGTGGCGCAGGTGGGGCAGTATGGAGCATTCCTTGATTGGGGGCTTGAAAAAGATCTGTTCCTGCCCTTTAAGGAGCAGACGAGCCGGGTACGGGAGGGTGATCGGTGTGTGGCAGCCCTCTACATTGATAAGAGCAGCCGTCTGTGTGCAACGATGAAGGTGTATCATTATTTGTCCCAGGAAAGCCCATACAAACAAGAGGATAGGGTACAGGGCATTGTGTATGAGATCAGTCCGGAGTTTGGCGCTTTTGTAGCGGTGGACAATCGGTATTCTGCCTTGATCCCCAAGCGTGAGCTGTTTGATCATATTCGGGTGGGTGATATGGTAACTGCACGGGTGACGAAGGTGCGTGAGGACGGCAAGCTGACATTGTCTGTCCGGGAGAAAGCATACCTGCAGATTGCAGTTGATGCAGAGAAGGTATTGCGGGTAATGGAGGAGTACGGCGGAGCTCTGCCGTTTAATGACAAAGCCGATCCTGAAGTGATCCGTCGGGAAATGCAGATGAGCAAGAATGAGTTCAAACGGGCTGTAGGACATTTGTTAAAGGAGAAGAAGGTGGAAATAACAGATGCTGCGATTCGAAGAAAATGAAGCCCTGCAGCCGATTTTGTTTCGAAAAATTTTACAAAATAATGGTTGCGTTCCGGAAAAAAAAGGAATATAATACGTGGCGTATCAGACAATTGTGTATAAGCGGGTAGTAGATTAGGATATGCCCGGCCGCACAGGGCGGCAGAAAGTGAGGTTTCATTTATGAAAGTACAGAACATTCAGAACGTAGAGAAGTTTTTTGAGGTCATTGACAAGTGCGCCGGAAAGGTGGAGCTGGTAACAGGCGAGGGCGACAGATTGAACCTGAAGTCTAAGCTGTCTCAGTATGTGTCTATGGCCAAGCTGTTTTCGGACGGATCCATTGCAGAGCTGGAAATCATTGCATATGAGCCGGAGGATATCACCAAGCTTGTGAATTTCATGATGGAGAATTAAGGAAAAGATGAACGGTAAAAAGGCGAATTGGCTGTTTCTCGTCGCGATTTTATCGAATTTTATGATTGTTGTCCTGGCATGGAGCGGAGTGACCTTTGGTCCTGTACTCGGCTTGCTGTCAGGACAATTTACTTTCATCCCACCTGTTCTTTTGTATCTTCTGATACGGGATCGTTCTGTCGGTGTGAGAAAAGAGCTGGGATTTTGCAGACTGCGGATATCCACTGCGCTTTTGTCGGTGTTGTATACGATGCTTCTGATGCCTCTGGTGACAGTGGTCAATGCCATCAGTATGCTGTGGGTTGACAATACTGTGGCGGCCATGAGCGGAGAACTCCTTGGTATGTCTTTTGCGGAAGTTTTTTTGGCAGTGGCGGTCATAGCACCTCTTTGTGAGGAAACGGTTTTCAGAGGGATTTTTTTTAATGCTTATCGAAACGACGGTAGCACGCTGGGCGCAGCCTTGCTGTCCGCTTTTTTATTTGGCGTGATGCACCTGAACCTGAACCAGATGGGCTATGCAATTGTGATCGGAACGGCTTTGGCACTTCTGATGGTAGCCACAGGCAGTATCTGGGCACCCATATTGGGTCACATGTATGTGAATGCACAATCCGTATGCATGATGTTTGTGGCAGAATATCTGCTTCCCGGCTCCATGCAGGCGTCGGCAGAGAGTCTGGATCGGGATACTTTGCTGATGGGGATCGGAATTTACGCTGTTGTGGCTGTGGTGACGACATCCTTGGCAGCCTGCCTCCTGGTGTGGATGGCACACAGAGAGGGACGGGGAGAGGCTGTAAGACAGCTGTGTCGCAAACCGGAAAACAGCGGCTTCAGAATCACCATTCCTCTTGCAGCAGCACTCCTGATTGCAGCAGCCTTCATACTGTGGCATACAGTTATGCAGTTGCGGTGAGAATTGTTTCGATAGAAGCAAAATGTGCAAATAAAGGAATCCGCCATGCCCATAGGTGCATGACGGATTTTGGATGTTCCGCAGGTTCTGTTATACAAGCATATCAAAGTTGGAGCCGATGTGAGGATTCACTGAACGTTCCATAGCGGCAGCGTCAATCATTTCTACAAACCGGTCTCCGATGATCTCGTTGTTGTCCAACGCTTTGCTTAACAGAGCAGTTCCTACGGAGGAGTTCATGGCGTTTTGAGCCATGCCCACTGATAATGACGCGATATTCATACGCCACCTCCTCTGACCGCACCGCGGCATATTGCAATCATCTCTGATCGCAGTTCTATCATATAGCATTTGTCGAAAAAAAGAAATCCCTGAATGGTAAAAAATTGAAAAATCTCTTGATTTTTGATATACTGTAGCAAACAGAGAGAAGAGAAGGAGGGGCAATGAGCATTCGTCTTTTGGGAATCATGATAAAGGCCATGGGAACACAGGGCGCACTGAAGAAAACGGCAGATTTTATGGGAAGCGGCGGACTGCGGACCATTGCTTATGTCTCCATGGACAAGCTGATGCAGGCATCGGAGAATGCAGAAGAAAAAGAGTGGTGGGAGGATGTGGACCTGGCACTCTACGGAGATAAAGAGGTTCTCAAGGCGGCAGGAGTTACTTCCCAGTCCAGAATCAGGGAAGTAGAAGAGAATGTATATCTGAGAGCGCTGCTGAAAAGAATTGTGAAAAATCATTACGAGACATTTCTGCTGGCAGATACGGAGGAAAATGTAAGACTTCTTGAGGAGGAGCTTCGAGAGCTGGAGGGGAGCCTGACAGTGACGGGCAGAGATGCCACAGAGAGGTACACACAGGCCAAGGAGAGTCTGATCAACAATATCAATGTTGTGGCTCCCAGGGTGATCCTCTCCCGCATACCTTATCCGGAAGGAATCTCTCTGATGTATCAATACCACCGCTATCTGAACGGAGATATCTGGGTGGCGCTGCCACAGATATTGATCGGCGAATATACGGACAGGTGGTACAGCCGCATACTCTATGGACTGCGGAGCCGGTTGTTTCGCAAAAAGCTGTCATCCTTTAACCGGCAGTCCCCTTCTTCCAAATAAAAAGAAATTGCTTTCTTATCTCACCTCCGGTTACGCCGGGCTGGGGTCTTTCTATTCTGTCGTAACGACGCGGTTCCTTCCGGACTTCTTAGCCTGATAGAGGGCTTCGTCTGCTCTGGCAATAAAGGTCTCAAGGTCGTCTCCCTGCCTCCACTGGGTAATCCCGATACTGAGAGTGAGGCACCTGCCGTCGGGGATCGGACATCCTTCACATACTGCGCGTTGGAGCCGGTGGGCACTGGCCTGTGCCTGTGTCAGAACGGCACCCGGCAATACCAGCATAAATTCATCGCCTCCGTACCGAATGGCGATATCCCGCTGCCGGAATGTCTTTTTCAGGATTTGTGAAAACCGGCACAGTATTTCATCCCCGAAAGGATGGCCATAGGTGTCGTTGACCTGCTTGAAATGATCTACATCGATCAACATCATGCAGACCGGCTGCCCCAGAAGCTCCGCTTCCTTTACGATGGCCGGCGTATCCTCATCAAGAATGTTCCGATTGTATAACTTGGTGAGAGGGTCGGTGTTGGAAGCGCCTTTGGCGTCCCGCATCAATACCTCCAGCGTGCGCATGCTTTGAGACAATGCCCTCTGGGTGGCCTTTTCCTTTGAAATATCTACAATCTCACCCACAAGACCCCGCTGTCCCGTTTCCGGAACCAAGAACCCCTTGGACCAATACAGTGCTTCCACATGACCTTGGTTGGCAGTCTGATAAGTAGTGTCATACTGTATGACAGACAGGGACTGAAGCATCTGACTGTCCTCATTGTGGTAACGGGCGCGATCCTCCGGTGACAGGTACTCCAGATCCTGTACACGCTTTCCCAGATTTTCCCCCTCGGATAACCCGAAGAATTCACGATAGGCCCGATTAAAAAAAACGAAGCGAAGCTGATCATCCTTAATAAAGATGGGATTGGGCACGGAATCCGCAGAAGCCTTCATAAAGGAAAGCAGCTCTTCTGCCTTGCGCCTCTGACAGGCTTCCTGTGTCAATTGATCCAGAAGGAGCTCCAAAACGGGCAGTATTTCTTCCGGGATTTCCGGTATCATGCAGTTTTCTTCGCCAATCGCTTCCCGGAGTTTGTGTAAAAGTGCCTCCATCTCCATAGCCTGTCACCTCCCCATCTGAAAAGTATTTTAGTCCCTAGGCTTCCATTATAATAAGCAGAAAAAATAATGTCAATAAGTGGAGATCTGTGATATAATCGAGGAAATGCAGGAAGCTGTCTGCAGCAAGGAAGGAAGTGCATGCATATGGAGTCTGAAAAGCTGCTTCAGTGGCTGAAGGAGACCGTCAACTATCAAAGTGAGGATATTCCGAAGGAGAGCATTCCCTATTTTCTGGCATTGAAGGAAAAGCTTCAAACGGTACAGGAGGAGGAGCAGCGGGTGCGCGGCGAGCTGGCCTTTATCAAAGCGGCGGCCAATGCCATGCCAAACCCCATCTTTCTTAAGGATGAATATCTGCGCTACGTTTCTTTCAACCGGGCCTATCGGGAATTTTTTGGAGTGGAGGAGGGAGCGTATATCGGGAAGACCGTTGGTGAGCTGCCCTTTCTTTCGGAAAAAGAAAAGATACAGTTTCATAACGAAGACTATGTGGTTCTGGATCGTTTAACATCCGTGAAATATGAAACGGATTTTCGGTCTGCGGAAGGAAGGAGCCGGGAGTCCCTGTATCGAACACAGGGCTTTTTTGTGGAAGAGACGGGAGTCCGAGGACTGGTGGGAGAGATTGTGGATATCTCCGGAGAGAAGGAGACCCAGCGTGAATTGGCCAGGACACTGAAGGATATTCGGGAAAAGACGCAGGAGCTGCAGGATCAGAAGCAGTTGTTTCATATTCTGGTAAGCGGAACGAAGGACATATTTGTGATGTTTTCCTCTCAGGATTACAGTGTGGAGTATGTCAGCCCCAATATCAGAGAGCTGCTTGGCATCACAGCAGAGGAGGTAAGGAAAGATATCCGCTGCATTTCCGCCACCGCACTGGATCTGGATCAAAAATTGCTGGCTGCACAGCTGTCTGCGATTCCTGTGGGAGGATCCTTTCGGATCCTGAACGAGCATGTCCACCAAAGGACGGGAGAACGTCATTGGTATAATAAAACAGTCTATCGCTTCCTGATCGACGAAGAGGACAAGTTTGTGCTTGTCATGTCGGAGAGGACTGCAGAGATGAGGGCACTGAATCAGTTAAAAATCGCCATGGAAACGGCAAAAAGTGCCAATGAAGCCAAAAGTAATTTCCTGGCCAATATGTCTCATGATATACGGACGCCGATGAATGCCATCCTGGGCTTTTCCCACCTGCTGGGAAAGGAAGCGGAGAATCCGGAAAAGGTATTGGATTATGCGCACAAGATCACTTCATCGGGTCAGCACCTGCTGAATCTGATCAATGATATTCTGGATATGAGTAAGATTGAAAGCGGCAAGACCACACTGAATATAACGGAGTTTCGACTGAGCGGACTGCTGGAGGATATCAGTGTGGTGGTGGAGTCTCAGGCCAAGGCTAAGAAGCAAAGCTTTGAGATTCGGACTGACGGTCTGAAGGTGGATCGTATTGCCGGAGACAAAACCAGGATTCAGCAGATTCTCCTGAATCTTCTTTCCAATTCCGTCAAGTATACGGGAGAGGAGGGAAGGATAAGCCTCGTTGTTTCTGAAGAAAAACAGGCCGATGGACGTCTCGTACATCTGGTATTTCAGGTATCCGACAACGGTTTTGGTATGACTCCCGAGTATCTGGAGGTCATTTTTGATGCTTTTACGCGAGAACAGAATTCAACCATCAGCGGCATCCAGGGCACGGGACTTGGTATGGCCATTACAAAGAATCTGGTGGATTTGATGGGCGGCACCATATCGGTGGAAAGCAAAAAGAATGTGGGAAGTACCTTTACCGTGACATTGGCACTGCAAAATATGGAAAGAGCGGGAGTCGATGCTTCCCGGGAGGAACAGCGAGGATACCCTCAGGCAGAGGCGCAGGAAGAGACAATGCAGGGACGGCGCTTTTTGGTAGCTGAGGACAATGAGCTGAATGCGGAGATTCTGACGGAGCTGTTAGAGCTGGAGGGTGTGGTCTGTGATGTGGCAGCAAACGGCGAGATTGCCCTGCAAAAGCTTCGGGAGTCGGAGAGAGGCTATTACGATCTGATCCTGATGGATATTCAGATGCCGGTGATGGATGGCTACCAAGCCTCCCGACATATTCGCATGTGCGACCATCCGGATGCAAACACCATCCCTATCGCTGCCATGACTGCCAACGCCTTTGATGAAGATGTACAAAAGGCGCTGGAATCGGGGATGAATGCGCATGTTGCAAAGCCTGTGGATATGGAAGTGCTGAAGGCTACGGTGGTAAAACTGCTTCGCCGGAATCGGGGATAATACAAAGGAGGAGAAGAACATGGAGTTACTGGAAGAATTAAAGGAAATGGGTGCGGACATCCAGGATGGGCTGAAGAGATTTGCGGGGAAGGATACCTTATATATAAAAATGCTGAAGAAGTTTCCGGAAGCGGCCTCGGGACTTGAGGTGATGTCTTATCTGGAGTCGGGGCAGCAGGAGCAGGCACTGGCCAATGCCCATACCCTGAAGGGGATGACGGGCAATCTTTCTCTGACACCTTTGTATCAGGGGTATACGCAGATTGTGGCTCTTTTGCGTTCCGATCAGCCTGAGGAGGCCAAAAGGATTCTTGAGGAGATCCTTCCCCTGCAGGCGTCTATGACAGCCTGTATTGAAAGGAATGGGTGAGTCTGATTGCAGGACGGGAGAAGAACCTGTCAGAGGAGGATAGAATGAAATATATGGAGACACGACAGACGATCCTGGTAGTGGATGATACGCAGTTTAATCGGGAACTGCTGTCTGAGATACTGGGTGACAGGTACAGAATATTGGAAGCTGCAAACGGGGCGGAGGCACTGACTCTGTTGGAGGAGCGGGGAAAGGGCATTGCATTGGTTCTTCTGGATATCGTACTGCCTGAGCTGGACGGCTTCGGTGTTCTGGAGGAAATGAACAAACGGGGGTGGATCGAATCGATCCCTGTGATCATGATATCCTCTGAGTCGGGAGAGGATTTCGTAGACAGGGCTTATTCTTACGGCGTCATCGATTTTATCGGCAGACCTTTCGATACCAGCATCGTTCGCAGGCGGGCGGCCAATACCATTATGCTGTACGCCAGACAACACAGGCTGGAGGAAATGGTTTCGGAAGAGATCGAAAAGAGAGAGCGAAGCAATCAGCTGATGATCTCTCTTTTGGGACAGATCGTGGAATTCAGAAACGGGGAGAGCGGTCCCCACATTGAACACATACGGCATATTACCAAATTGTTGTTAAGACAATGGAATCTGCGTCATGACAATGCTTTTACGGAGGAGGATATTTCCCGGATCAGTGTGGCTTCCGCCGTACATGATATCGGCAAGATGACGACACCTGAGGAAATACTGAACAAACCCGGCAGGCTTACGGAGGAAGAATACAGGATCATGAAAGACCATGCGGCGGCAGGGGGAGATATGATCAAAAAACTGATGGAACGCTATCAGGATCCACTGCTTGAAACTGCCTACGAGATCTGCAGATGGCATCATGAGCGGTTTGACGGGAGAGGCTATCCCGACGGCTTGAAGGGGGACGAGATTCCTGTATGCGCACAGGTGGTTTCCATAGCGGACGTATATGATGCGCTGACCAGTGAGCGCTGTTATAAAAAGGCCTTTGACCATCAAACGGCCATGGAAATGATCGCGGAAGGAAAATGCGGTGTTTTCAACGAAGTGCTGCTGGACTGTCTGCGGGAGATCGGAGAAGAATTGAAGCGAATGCTGGAAAGCGGATATTAAGGAAGAACAGCCAACGGAAGAAGAGGTGAAATGTATGATAAACAGTAAGAGGCGTGTCATGCTGATCGATGATTCGGAGCTTGACAGAACCATATTAAAAACCATGATAGAGGATGAGTTTGAGGTATTGGAATACAGCAACGGATATCTGGCTTTTGAAGTGCTTTCCAAGAAAATGGAGCATGTAGACGGTATATTGCTGGACATCTCCATGCCCATCATCACCGGCTTTGATATGCTGAGGCTGATGAAGGACAATCAGCTGGATGATATTCCCGTCTTTATGATCACGGGAGAGGCTACACAGGAAAATGTGATCAAGGCATCGGAATTTAAGATAGCAGGATTTTTCAGCAAGCCCTTTGACAGGGAAGAGATCTTAAAACGGCTGAGGGCCTGGCTGGGGGTTGAAATCCCCTTTGACCTGTCAAAAGAGGATATAGAGGATACCTTTGCCTATATAGCGGAATTAAGAACTATTTATCAGGCTCACCTAAAGGCCTACGACAAAAAGGACGTGCATTATCGTCATATGGCAGGAATTATGAAGGTGCTCCTGAGTCAGTATGTGAAAATTGAGCCGGAATCCAGTCTCAGCAAAGAAAATATAGAGATCGTGAGTGAAGCTGCATATTTTTGCAATATCGGAGAGATGGTGTTCCCGGATCGGTTGGATCTTGCGGTGAGGAAGGGAGATATAGGACAGAAATCTCTCCAGATGCTTACAGAGATGGGAGCCAAGATCATTCGCCTGAATCATAAAAAAAGCTGTGAATATTTTGTCAACATTTGCTCCAATATGTGTATGTATCACAACGAACGGTTTGATGGAAGAGGCTTCCCCTTCGGGATTTCGGGAAATCGCATCTCCGTCTTTAATCAGCTCTGCCATCTGGTGGATGTATTCGATACACGCATCTCCAAGCTGTACGGAAGCAACAGTCTGCATGTCAACAATGTTATCAAAAGCATGCTTAGAACAGAAGGGATTGTGGATCCCAAGCTTCTGGATCTGCTGGAGCTGGCAGGCCCCGGCATTGCTGCATATTATCACAGGGCTTCCTCGGAAGAGTAGGAAGCCCCTGTTACCACATCAGAAGAACAAGAGGTTTCGATCCTTTTCGGAGGAAGAGGCCCATCGGAAAAACAGGAAGGAACAGATATCACCTGTCTCTGACATGAAGAAGTTGACGTTGACCTCTGTTCGCACGTAACCGATGGCTTCCAGGTTGCGGTAGTAATATGCGGTATTGCGTACCCCCTGCGTGTACTGCGCCATCAGTGCGCTTCTGGACAGGGTAGAGAGGGTGTTGAGCCGGTCATCGGGATGAATGCTCTCTCTCCAGTTCTGCCAGAAGATGTCTATCTTGTTAGAGGCAGGAATTTCCGTTACGTTGCTCCCGGCAGTAAGAACATGGAAATAGTTCTGTGTCAGATTAAACAGGACAATACCGGGATAATAGCCGGAGATGATCTTCACCAGATGCCCCAGCTCCTGCTCGCGGAAGTTATCTGCGATCACAGGCTGCGCCTGCTGAATCTTGAATCTGTAGTTATCCTCCAGCATGTGGGGCTCAAAAAAGGCATAGTTGTTCTTGCCGCTGCATTTCACATGGTAAAGAGCCATGTCTGCCCTCTGATAGAGAGAATCAAAGGTATCCGTATCCGGCAGTTCTACTGCGGCGCCAATGCTGCAATGGATGCTTCGCTCCTGATTGTCGCCCACAGAGATGGAGGACAGCTTTTGAAGCAGGGAGTTAAGTGACAGCTCTACAGCACTGATATTGTTTCCGGCACCGGAGAGAAAGACCAGAAATTCGTCCCCTCCCGCCCGTATAATCAGGGTGTCCTTGCGGAAATGGGATTTCAGGGTATCTGCGATACCGATAATTGCTTTATCACCGTGAGACTGTCCCAGCACGTCATTGATGTTCTTTAAGTCATCCAGATCAAGAAGGAGAAGGATCCCTCCCGGACGCATTCTGGCAGACAGAAGGTTGCGGATCATGATTTCGCCCACATCTCTTCGCAGAAGTCCTGTCAGGATATCATAATCCGTCTTTTTAAGAACGGATTGCTGTGTTTCATGCTCTTCCGTAATATCCAGTATGCGGAAAAAGGCTTTTGTATGGCCGATGTAGGGATCGGTGATGAGTGAGGTCTCCACGGCAAGCCAGTGCAGACTCCCGTCCTTGTAGAGTACCTGCCATTGCGTCTGCAGCTGCCGTTCGCCCATCTCATACAGTGAGAGGAGATTTTCTACGGAAAAATAGTGAGCGGATCTTTCCTCTTCCACAAATGTAAATTTGGCGGCCAGTAAAGAGGTTGTCATATGAGAATGTGCAGCATCGATATTACGCTCCTTTGGAGGGAAGAGATGTCCCGACAGCTTTTCGATGCGATCGGAGGAAAGATCGCTTTCGATGTAGAGAAGATGTCCTTCCGCATCGAATTCCAGAGAGCGGACATACCTTTGGTAAGCCAGCTCCCGTTTATACTGCTCCGTGTTATCTCTGTAGGAAAGGAGTGCAGCAACGGGTCTGTCCTGATCCGAAAGACCGGAGTATTTGAATTCGAACCAGCGGCTGCGTCCGTCCTCCATCTGCAGCAGCAGTGTGGCCTGTCCAAAAGGAATGCCCTCCCGGATCTCCCGCACCATGCGGGCTGCCTCCTTACGGCTTTCGGGAAGTACATATTCACCGCTTTCAAACTGTCTAAGGCTGTATTTTCTAAGGCACATGTGGGTCAGTGTACAGTGTTGGCAGCTGTCTGTATGCCAGGGTCGCACCGTATCCTTTCGGATATCATAATAACAAAGGATGCGTTCGGTATGTGCGGAAACGATACCGAAAATATGGTCATTGACGGCCGAATGACTGCCCAAAGGAAGGCGGAGTCGCCCCTTGGAGCTTCTGATCCTTACCATTATCAGGATGATACCTGCCGCTGCTGCAAAAAGAAAGCCGTATAAAAGAAGCAAATCTCCGGGAATTTTGTCCATCATATCCTTCCTCCTGAATGTTCCGGTAAACTTCATTATACTCTATATTGGTGTAAAATGACATACTTTTTGATGAAAACATCAATATTTTCCGTGGCAAGCAGTGAAAAAGGCAGAGAATAGTTGCTTTTTGTCCGATTTTATGGTAATAATAAAGTAGGATAGTAGACTGAAGAGCGTGTTTATCAACGTGCCGTTTGAGTGAAGAAAGGAGTCTTATGATGGGAAACATAGCATCTGTCAGGAGAGATTCTACATATGAAAAATTATCTACGGGAAAAAAGATCAATGGGGCAGCAGACGATGCGGCCGGTCTGGCCATTGCACAGAAGATTCTGAAGGAGTCCAACGGCTATGACGTAGGTGCCGAGAATATCAAGCATACCAATGCGGCAGTGAATATCGCGGAAGGTGCTCTGGGAGGGATTACCGACTATCTTCAGCGGATCCGGGAGCTGAGCGTACGGGCTTCCAACGGTCTGATGGGGCAGCAGGATAAGGAGAGCATCCAGCTGGAGATTAACCAGTACCTGGACGGGATCCGGCAGATGGCGGCCAGCACGGAGTACAATACACTGAAGCTGCTGGATGGCAATATGGCCGATATCAACGTGGCTTCCAATCCCGACGGTCGCGGCATGAGTATCCGGATGGCTGACGGCACATTGGCTTCTCTGGGGATCGAAGGATACGATGTGACGGGGGATTTTGATATCTCGAGGATTGATTCCGCCCTCAATATGATTAATGCAAGAAGATCCGGTTTGGGAGCAGCCTCCAACGCTCTGGAGCATGCCTACAACCACAACACCAACGCCTCCTTGCAGCTGACGGCGGCCAGGAGTCGGATCGAGGATACGGACATGGCAGCGGCTGTGACCGAGCAGAAGAAGAATCAGGTGATGCGGGATTATCAGATCTATATGCAGAAGGTAAAAATGCGGGATGATGCCGGGATCCTGAAGCTGTTTTAGAGGACAGAAGGTTTCTGCTTATTTGACGAACATAGGAAGCGTTTCGTTTTGAGTGATCAAAACGGGGCGCTTTTTTATGTGGAAAAATAGGAAAGGTACGCGATAACTTACAGGAGGAAACCATTGAATTCACAGATGGAATTCCGTATAATGCAGCTGTTTGAAAAGAATGGAGTGAAGTATGAAAAAAACAGAAAAAAAGCTTTCCTCGTCTCAGTTCATTATTCTGGGATTTGCGGGACTGATTCTTACGGGCAGTCTGCTTCTGATGCTGCCTGTATCTACGAAAGACGGTCTGGGAGCTTCCTTTTTCGATGCGCTGTTTACGGCTACATCGGCAGTTTGCGTAACGGGATTGATCGTACAGGATACAGCCACTTACTGGTCCGGATTCGGACAGGGCGTGATCCTTTCTCTGATTCAGACAGGGGGAATGGGGATTGTAACCCTGGGGGTATCCCTGGCGCTGTTTTCCGGAAGAAAAATCGGATTAAAACAAAGAAGTACCATGCAGGAGGCCATTGGCGCTCCGAAGGTGGGAGGTATCGTAAAACTGACAGGCTTTCTGCTAAAGGTTACAGTGCTGACGGAGCTGGCGGGAGCTGCTGTTATGGCTCCTGTGTTCTGCAAAGAATTGGGGATTGCAAAGGGGATCTGGTACAGCCTGTTCCACTCTGTTTCGGCTTTTTGCAATGCCGGATTTGACCTGATGGGATACCGGGAACGGTTTTCCTCTCTGGTGTATTTTGTATCGGAGCCTTCCATCAATCTGGCTATCATGGGATTGATCGTAGCGGGAGGTCTGGGATTTTTGACATGGAAGGACATTGTAGTTCATAAGATACATATTAGAAGATACAGCATGCAGAGCAAGGTAATATTGGTGACCACGTCTCTGCTCATTCTGTTTCCGGCGGTCTTCTTTTTTTTCTTTGAGTTTCAGGATCGTCCGCTGCAGGAGAGGATCTTAAGCTCCCTGTTCCAGTCTGTAACCCCCAGGACGGCGGGCTTTAATACGGTGGATCTGACAGCCATGAGCGAACCGGGGCAGGGGATTATGACCATCCTGATGCTGATCGGAGGTGCTCCCGGCTCCACCGCCGGCGGAATGAAGATAACAACGCTGGCAGTGATGCTTTCTACGGCACTTACCGTGTTTTGCAAAAAAGAGAATCCCCAGTTTTTTGGGCGCAGGATTACGGATGAGGCGGTGAGGAACGCGGGAACGATCCTGACCATGTATCTGATTCTGTTTTTGGTGGGTGGCTTTGCCATCAGCTGTCTGGAGAATCTGCCGCTTGTGGTATGTCTCTACGAGGCGGCCTCGGCAGTGGGAACCGTGGGTCTGACCCTTGGGATCACGCCGGAGCTGGGCGTGGCCTCCCGCATGATTTTGATTCTGTTAATGTATCTTGGAAGAGTGGGAGGGCTGACCTTTGTATTTGCGGCGCTTTCCGGAAGACATAACGCTCCGGCCAGACTGCCGGAGGAGAGAATCGCCGTAGGCTGAGGAAAGGAAAAGGAGAAGAATATGAAATCGATTTTACTGATTGGCGTGGGAAGGTTTGGCGGCCATATTGCAATGAAGCTGAACGAATTGGGTCATGAGGTAATGGCCGTGGATAAAAATGAAGAAAGGGTGCATGATGTGCTTCCCTACGTCACCAATGCCCTGATCGGTGACAGTACCAATGAGGAATTTTTGGATTCCTTGGGAATTGATAACTATGACGCCTGCATTGTCACCATAGGAGATAATTTTCAGAATTCTCTGGAGACGGTATCGCTGCTGAAGGAGCTTGGAGCCAAACAAGTGATTGCAAGGGCGTCCAGGGGGGTGCAGGAGAAATTCCTGCTGCGTAACGGGGCAGACAGGGTGGTTTATCCGGAAAAGCAGCTGGCGGCCTGGACAGCCATTCGCTGTACCTCCGATCATATTCTGGATTATATCGAGCTGGATCACGACACCTCTATTTTTGAATTGTCCATTCCCGACAAGTGGAAGGGAAGGTCCATTGTAGAGCTGGATATCCGTAAACGCTACGGGATCAATATTCTGGGTACCAAAAAGGAAGGGAAGCTGGATCTGTATGTGACCCCGGAAACAATTCTGTCAGGGGATAAAACGGTACTGGTGATGGGACCTCAGAAGTCCATACAGAAGTATTTTCATATCTGAGCGGTTGCTCCCTCCCTTAGGACTGCGGACTTTACAAACAAAATGAAAAAAGCTATAATATAGCGGAGTATATGTAATGGGATTTTCACGTGGGGATATCTCCGGAAAGAAAGAACAGGGAGGGACGATGGGTTGAAGCTGTCGGAATATTTTCCCGTATACGAGAAACTGACAAAGGAAGAGCGGGAGATGGTGGATCGGGCGACCGTTGTGCGCACGGTTGAAAAGAACAGTCTGCT
>JAFQLB010000112.1 GCA_017396675.1 Lachnospiraceae bacterium | reverse complement strand
GCATAAAGAAATAAATTCCGCATAAAATAGCAACTGTGAAAAGTAATGTGTCAAGTGTGAGGGCTGTTTCGAGGGCGGATGCTGTTCATAGCACCAACCCACGCCATTTGGTTGGCAGCTTTCAGTTCCTCGGTCACACCCTCAGATGCCTTCATTTGCTCGATAATTAGGGACAAACGCTCCTGCGCCTGCTCATTCAGATACTCCCTGTGCATTCGGCCCCATTTTCCAATAGGGCGGTTTTCTTCTGGTACAGAAATCTCCGGAACATAATAGTCCCTGCAAAGCGTGTACCAAAGATCGTTACGTTCATCATATATTCTTTGTTTCATGTAATTACCTCCTTTGACCTCAAAGGAAGTTACGAATGTGCGGATAAAATAACGAGAGAAGCCTGTTTTTACGCAGATTTCTCTCGTTTTATCATATATTCAAAACATAGTGATTGTCTTTGCCCTCACACATGAGCCAGCAGACCCACGCAGATATGATGCTTCTCTCTATATTCTGGTACCGTTTCCATCCATCGATCCCCCTTCCATACAAAGGACTGTATCATGTATCATACCACAAAACAAAGAAAAGAGACACTGTGGACAGGGATTTTCTTCCATGCTATAATACATTCTCACCATTGATTCTCCGAAAGCTTATTGTCTCATGACAAAGATACCTGCCCGCTCGTCAGGATCTGCAGGGACACAGGAAGGAACGATGATTGCCATGCCCATAGATACCAAGCAGGCCATCGCAGACGCCTTTCGTCTGCTTATGGTAAAAAAAGAGTTTGACAAAATTACGGTAAAGGATATCAGTGATGTTTGCGGCATTGCCAGACAATCCTTCTACTATCACTTTCAGAACACGTTGGATCTGGTAGAGTGGATCGTGGAGCAAAGCATCCGGGATACCATCCGCCGTACGCTGGAAGAGGAGGATCCGGTAGCCTCTATCGAGCATTTTGTCCTCAATGCCGTCAATCATCACGGACTGATGTTAAAGCTTCGTTCTTCTCAGCATCATGAACACTTTCAGTTTATTTTTGTTCAGGCAGTGGAAACTTATCTGGCAGAATTTCTGCGACACAGCCAGCCGGAGCTTACTACCGGACTCAACGATCTTAAAACAGCCTGCCAGTTTTATGCCTGCGGCATCGTCGGTTTGCTGCTGCTTCGCTGCGGAGACCGCAATCTGGATACGAAGAAACTGGCACGACAGATCTGTCTGCTGATTACAAAGCCGGGAGAGGGATGATCTCCTCTCCCGGCTTTTCTTTGCCGATTTATCTACTGCTTCATTTCCTTCAGCTCCTCCAACGCATTCTTATGCTGCTTGGATACGGCTCCGGGATTGCGCTTCAGTATCGCAATGGCCGTTTGATATTCCCGATCTCTTCGATCCTCCAATTCTGCCTCTGCTCTTCCGATGGTTCGGCGAAACTGGGTTACCGACTGGGCAAGAGAACTCCAATACCGTCTTTCCTGCTCGGAGGCTGCCTCTCCGGTTCTCAGCATAATCTCTGTCATGGCCGTGTCCGTTTTTTTCGCAAGCAGTGACAGAACCGCGGATTTCTGGTCTCTCCTGCGGCGCAAAGCCTCCAGGACACGCTTCTTTCGTCTTAACTGCTGTATGTGCTTTTCCTGCTGATACTCCTCCTTTTTTTCCAGTATAACATCTCCCAGCTCTGCCATCTGCCGGCGAAAGGCTTCGGATCGGATATTAATCTGTTCCAATACCGCATTCAGATGCTCTTCCATTTCACGCAGTGCTTCTCTCTGTTCTCCCAATCGTGTCAGCAATCCCCTCATGTCGAGAGCGGCACGAATGGAGCTGACACAGTCTGTAACAAAAAGAACCGTAAGACAGGTGGCAATGAGCTCTGCTGCCCACCCCCATACGGAGCACACAATCCTCTCTACGGGAGGATGGAGTATCATAATCAGTATTACGGAAAATCCACCCCAGGCCATCGATACCGGCAGACAGATATAACCGTTCACATTTATCGGCAGATTGCTATAATCCCAATACCGCATCTGAAAAATCCTCTCCATAACGGCTCCCGTGAGATATTCCAGGAGTGTAGCTCCCACCATACCCACAGCAAAGACAAGAACGGGGCATTCCCGTAAGGGAAGTGTCAGAAACAGGACAAGAATAGCGCCGCTTCCGTAAATAGGAAGCCATGGTCCGTGAAGGAAGCCTCTGTTGACCCACCTATGCTCCTTTACGGATACGTACAGACATTCCCATATCCAGCCACAGACACAGTAAATAAAAAAAGTCAAAATCCATTGTGATTGCGAATATTCCATTTCTCTTCTCCCGGCATGATTTTTCATAATGCTAGCAAATTCTCCCAGCATCCGACACTGTCAATTGTCTTCTTCTGTCATGACGATATCCTTTATTTGTCATGTTTTTTGACAGTCTTCTGCTTTTGTCATGACACTTCCGATACACTGACAGTGGCTCCGGAAAAGAGTTTTTGCTATATATGTAGTAGACAGAAGGCAAGGAAGAAAGGAATTTTATCAATGAAAGAAGTAAAATCACCTAAAAAACCGTTGATATACTACTATTGCGTCGTTATGCTGGTTCTGATGCTCTTCAATTTTTTTGCTATGCCCTGGCTGATACGAAGCCAGGTTCGGGAGGTGGATTACGGTACCTTCATGACGATGACTGAAAACAATGAAATCGGTCTCGTGGATGTACAGTCCAATCAGATTCTTTTTACCGACAGAGAGCAAACCTCTGTATATAAAACAGGAGTGATGAACGATCCGGGTCTGGTAGACAGACTCCATGCTTCGGACGCTGTCTTTTCCGGTGAGATCGTAGAGCAGATGTCTCCCCTTGCCAATATTTTTCTTACCTGGGTTCTGCCCCTGCTTGTTTTCTTTGGTATCGGACAGCTCCTCAGTAAAAGGATGATGGATAAGGCCGGAGGAGGCCGTCCTTCCATGATGTTCAACATGGGAAAATCCAACGCCAAGGTCTATGTGAATTCCTCTGACGGTATCAAATTCTCCGACGTCGCGGGAGAGGATGAAGCCAAAGAGAATCTGGCAGAGATTGTGGACTATCTTCACAATCCCGACAAATACAGGGAAATCGGTGCCAGCATGCCAAAAGGTATCCTGCTTGTAGGCCCTCCCGGAACCGGTAAAACCATGCTGGCCAAAGCGGTTGCGGGAGAAGCCGACGTTGCATTCTTTTCTATGTCAGGCTCCGAATTTGTGGAAATGTTTGTGGGCATGGGAGCCTCCAAGGTTCGGGATCTGTTCCGACAGGCCAAGGAAAAAGCTCCCTGCATCGTTTTTATTGATGAGATCGATGCCATCGGTCAAAAGAGAAACAGCGGCCACATGGGAGGCAATGACGAGCGGGAGCAGACCTTAAATCAACTGCTTACGGAAATGGACGGATTTGAAGGAAATACCGGTGTGATCATTTTGGCAGCGACCAATCGTCCCGAATCTCTCGATCCTGCTCTCACACGTCCCGGACGTTTTGACCGCCGTGTTCCCGTAGAGCTTCCTGATCTGAAAGGGCGGGAGGAGATTCTTAAGGTACATGCCGGAAAGATCAAAATAGCCTCCGACGTTGATTTTTCCCGCATTGCTCGTATGGCCTCCGGTGCCTCCGGTGCAGAGCTGGCCAATATCGTTAATGAGGCGGCTCTTCGCGCCGTGCGGGGAGGAAGGAGTTTTGCCACCCAGTCCGATCTGGAGGAGAGCATAGAAGTGGTGATCGCAGGATACCAGAAAAAAAATGCCATCCTTACGGATAAGGAAAAAATGATTGTAGCCTATCATGAGATCGGTCATGCCCTCGTTGCGGCCAAACAGACCAACTCCGCTCCCGTTCAGAAAATCACCATTGTTCCGCGCACCTCTGGTGCTTTGGGATATACCATGCAGGTGGAGGAAGGCAATCACTATTTGATGAGCAAGGAAGAACTGGAGAACAAGATTGCCACCTATACCGGAGGACGTGTGGCTGAGGAAATTGCCGTTGGCAGCATTACTACCGGAGCCTCCAACGATATCCGGCAGGCTACCGGACTGGCCAGAGCCATGATTACCCGCTACGGTATGAATGAGGCGTTCGGTATGGTAGCTCTGGAAACGGTAAATAATCAATATCTGGGAGGTGATGCTTCTCTGTCCTGTTCCGCAGAGACCCAGACGCTGATCGATAAGAAGGTCGTAGAGTTGATAAGAGAGCAACAGGAAAAAGCCCGCCGCATCCTTCTTGACAACAGGCAGAAGCTGGACCAGCTGGCTAAGTTTTTATATGAAAACGAAACGATTACAGGCGAGGAATTTATGAGGATTCTTGGAGATCCCAGCTAAATCAGTAGCACATCTGCACACCGAAAAGGCTGCAATCGCTCTCCCAGAACCTCTCCCATAATCTCTATTGCCGTTTCATCGGTACAATGACCGGTGTAGTAGCAGGACTCATATTTCGCAAGCTCTGCTGCCATACTCCGGATCAACTGTCTCTTGCTTTCGTTGTATCCGTTTTTACTCCTTAAATGAAAGCCGCTGATGACTGCATCCGGGTCACAGCCGAATCTTCGGCGAAATTCCTTCATGATGGTGGCGATCCCGTTATGGGCACAGCCGGAGATCAGCACTTTTTTCGCCCCCTCCTCCAGCACCAGATACTGTTCGTGATAAAATGCATCGGGACGCAGTCCCCCCTGATCTCTGACAAGCAGCCCCCTGTCTTCCGTTCCCCTTTCCTCTTGGCTTTCCTCTTCTCTCACAAAAACGGAAACCTCCGAATCCAAACGAAAGGTTCCATCCAGCAATCGCAGGGAAGGCAGCCCTGCGGTCTGCTCACTGAGACCGATATATCGCTCCCTTCCCTCCTGCAGACGGCAAAAGTGTCCCAATGCGGATGCCTGCATAAAAATGGGGATGTCCGGATATCTGTGGGCAAAGGCTTCCAAACCTCCCCCATGGTCATAGTGACCGTGGCTGAGAAACACCGCCTCTACCCGGGACAGATCCACCCCCAGATGCCCGGCATTGTTCAAAAATGCTTCACTTGCCCCCGCATCCGAAAGAAGACTTCTGTCTCCCCACTCAATGTACAGGCTCAGACCGTGTTCGCAGACACATGGGAATGCCTCTCTGCCGATACCCTTTGTATTTTCCATTAAAACCGTGATTTTCATACCTTCAGACTCCGTCCGGCTCCGGCTGCTCCAAGTTCTTTCAGAATTCCCTCCACCAGCAGCGCCCGGAACCTTTCATTGTCACAATCTGCATTTTTATATTGGCTGTCCACATACATCAGCCAGGCAAAAAGCTTGGTAGATACAGCAGCCACCATATAGGAACGAGGCAGACTTCCATCCAGGATTTTTTCCTTCACACCCTCTTCTACCAGCTCATAGATCACTGCCGTCGGCTGGTTCTCCGGATATCCGTCGATCCTCTCTCTCAGCATATGTCCCAGTGCATCGGTTCCGGACAGGAGATGAAGATAGCGAAACACGCACTCTCTTTCAAAGCTTCCCCTCTCAATGGCTTCCAGCAGGTAAGAGATCCCTTCCAAAAAACCTCTGTGATCCCGCAGTCCACCCCGTACCGTTTCCATCACCGTTCGCTCAAAATATAAGATGGCTCCTACAATAATTTCTTCTCTGGATCCAAAATAATCATACGCAGTTCCTTTTCCGATGCCTGCTTCCTTGGTAATATCAGACACCTTCAGACGGCTAAGATCCGCATTTTCCCGTACCAGCTTTCCCACCGCTTTATACAGGGCCCGAACCTTGGGATTGTCCGGACTCGGCATGATTCTCTTCTCCATCTCTTCTCCCCTCATCCTTCGTTTTCAGACTCTATACTCCTGCTTTGTCCTTTCTGGAAAAAATATCATAAATGCAGGGAATCACCACCAATGTCAGCAATGTCCCGTACATCAGTCCGCCGATGGTGACCACCGCCATTGGCTTGGACAGATCAGCACCCATATCATTGCTGAGAGCCATGGTAGACAGTCCCAATATGGTGGTCAGGGCGGTCATAAGAACCGGTCGAAGACGAGTCTTTCCCGCTTCCAGTATAGCCTCCCTCTTTTCCACTCCCCGCTCCCGAAGCTGATTGATGTAGTCCACAATAACGATTCCGTTATTCACGATAATACCTGCCAGCATAATAAATCCGATCACGGCGATCACGCTGACCTCACTGTTTGTCAGGTACAGCCCCAGGAAGCCGCCGGTAAAGGCCAGGGGTACCGTAAACATAATGATAAAGGGAGACAGCAGTGACTGGAACTGTGCCACCATAATCAGATACATAAAGGCCAGTGCCAGAATCAGCATCAGCATCAGCTGTTCCATGGCGTCCATGATCATTTCATTCTCACCGGTAAACTCCAGATAATATCCGCTGGGCAGCTTGTAATCCTTTAGTGCCTCCTCCACATCCACTGCTACCAGACCTACATTATATCCGTCGGCAATGGAAGCAGATACACTGATGTAGCGGGTCTGTTCCGATCTGTTAATGCTGCTTAGACTCTCTCTGTCTTCAAAATCGGCAATTTCCGACAGGGTAACAAACTGCTGATTGCCCTCCTTATCCGTATATTTGATCCGGATGCCGGCAAGCTCCTGCCTCGTCATCTGACTGTCCGCCTCGTTGATGACATACACATCGTATTCCCGGATCTCAGTGGTCAGCGTGGTGGCTGTGGTAGGCGCTGCGATTCTTGCATAGATCTCATTGAAGACCTGCCCCACAGTAAGTCCGTATTCCATGGCCTTCTCCCTGTCCACGATGATCCGCAGCTCTCCGGAGGCGTCCTCCATCCCATCCGATACGTCCTGCGTACCTTCCACCGTAGACAGGATCTCTGCCACCTCAACGGCAATCTCCTGCAGGGTGTCCAGCTCCCTCCCCTTCACATTGACGGAAATCCCGCTTCCGCTTAAGGCCGTCATATCCATGGATGCGGTCTGGATATTCAGTGTCACGTCCTTCATATCCGACAGCTTGGCTTCTATTTCCTTTGCCAACTCCTGATTGGTCAGCTCTTTCTCTTCCTTCGTTGTAATATAAACAGCTGTGGAATTGGTGGCTTCCGAATCGGATCCCCCCGTCAGCGACAGAGTGCCTCCCCCCAGCATGGCTCCGATGTCCTCTATATCCGGCATCGCAGACAGACGCTCCACGATCTCATCGGTAGCGGCCGCCGTCTCCGCTAAGGGGGTATCTTCGGGAAGTGTGACTGTTACCGTCAGCTGATTGCTGTCCATTTCCGGCATAAAGGCCGTTCCCTTTTGTATGGCAGCCCAGCCGCTTAAAATCAGTAAAGCAATCACCGCCAACAGCACCACCGGCTTAAATCGAAGAGAAAGACTGAGAAAACGCCCGTAGAGCTCCATGAAGCCTTGAGAAAAGCGCCCCTCCTTCTCTTCCTTCGTCCCGGTCAGTATCTTAGAGGCAAGAGCCGGCACCACGGTCAGTGCCATGATCAGACTGGCCAGCAGGGAATAGGCAATGGTCAGTCCCATGTCCACAAAGAGCTGTCTTGTAATTCCCTCCGTAAATACAATGGGCGCAAAGACACAGACTGTGGTCAGGGTAGATGCAGCAATGGCTCCCCCTACCTCTCTGGCTCCCTCTATCGCGGCTTCCCTCATGGGAACGCCTTCCTTTCTCATCCGGTAAATATTCTCTATGACCACGATGGCATTATCCACCAGCATACCGATGCCCAGTGCCAGTCCCGAGAGGGAAATAATGTTCAGGGTCACGCCGCTGAAATACATGCATACGATGGCAGCCACCAGACTGATGGGGATGGCAAAGGCAATGACCAGAGTAGGCCGGAAGTCTCTCAGGAAAAGGATCAGGATCAAAATCGCCAGCCCCGCTCCAAAGACAATATTGCTGACAATGGAATCCATCACCATATCGATGTAGATTCCCTGATCCATCAGATTGATCAGAGACAGCTTCTCATCCTCTTCCATCATCTGCTCGAATTTTTCGTTGATGCTGTCCGACACTTCTCCCGTGGAGTAGCCCGTCTGCTTCTGCATGGAAATCATAACGCCGGTAGCACCGTTGATATTGGTGTAGATGTCTGCGCTGTTATCCGTCATAAATACGTCTGCCACATCCCGAAGCGTGATCACGTCCACACCTTCCATATTCACGTTCATAATGGGCATAGCTGCCAATGCTTCCACATCCTCCGGCTTATCACCCACACGTACCAGGTAATCAATATCATCCTCTGTGATGTAACCGCCGGGCATGGAGAAATTCTGCGCCGTCAGAAGTGCCTTGACGGTCTCTACTGTCAGAATGCCTCCCACATCTGCACTGATATAAGCCTGCTGTCTGGATTCCTCCAGCTGCTCCTCACCTTCTCTTAACTGCTCCGCCGCATCATCCAGCTGCTCCTCTCCTTCCCGCAGCTGCTCCTCCGCATCCGCCAGCTGTTCCTCAGCGTCTGTCAGCTGCTCCTTGGCAGCGTCGATCTGCTCCTGCCCCAGATCAATCTGATCCTGGCCGCTTTCCATCTGCTTCTCCAGTGCTTCCAGCTGAGCCTCTGCATAGGCCAGCTGAGCATCTGCGCTGCCAAAGCCTGCCGCCGCATTGACCTCACCCTGTGTCAGTGCCGCCAGGGCTGATTTCAGCTGTGCGATCTGATCGTCAATGGAGGTCAGCGCAGATTGGCTTTGCTCCAGCTGAATATGTACCCCTAAATCCTTGTTTATCTCTTCCTGCTTCGCTGTCAACGCAGCACCGGCTTCTCCCCACGTAGGATAGACTGTCTGCCAGTTTGCACCCAAAACAGCCGCTACCTGTGCTTCCAAAGTCGGATCAATATTTACAATAGGATCCTGATCGCCGGCAGAGCCCTGTGCCTGGGATAAGACCGCTGTTGCAGCGGCAGCTGCGGCAATATCCTGAGTCAACTGCTCCTTAGTCTTTCCTGCACCATCAAGCTGATTTGCTTGCTGCTGCAGCTGCGGGATGACCACCGGCAGTGACGCCTTGGCTGCTTCCAGCTGGGCGATCCCATCCACCACCTGTGCCGTCTGGGCCGCCAGCTCCGCCGCCGCTTTATCTTTCTGGGCATTCAGTGCATCCTTGCCGCTTTGCAGATCCGTCCTGCCCTGTGCCAGCTCTGCCCTTCCGTCTGCCAGCTCCTGCCTGGATTTCTCCAGATCTGTCTGATTCTCATGAATCTCCGTCCAACTGTCTGCCAGCTCTGTGCGGCTGTCTGCCAGCTCTGCTCTTCCGTCTGCCAGCTCCGCCCGCCCCTCTTCAATCTCCTTCCAACCGTCTGCCAGCTCCTGTCTGGCCTCCTCCAGATCCGCTTCAATAGCTCCGAATACCTGCTGATTTACCGCATCGATTTTATCCTGACGGATCAGCACATGAATCTGCTCCTCCAGCAGTCCGGAAGCAGACGCGGAAGCCACTCCCTCCACGCTTTCCAGCTCCGGAAGCAAGGTGCTCCGAGTATATTCGCTGACCTCCGCCACCGTCATACCTTCCACACCTACGGCAGCCACCATGATAGGCAGCATATCCGGATTGATCTTCATAATGACGGGACTTCCTATGGAGTCATCCCAATAGGAGGATATCTGATCCAGATTCTCACGAATCTCCAGGGATACAGAGTCCATGTCTGCTGTCTGAGCAAACTCCATGATCACCATGGAATAGTTCTCCCCGGAAACAGAACTGATGGACTCCACATTGCTGACTGTAGCCATGGAGGACTCCACCGGATCCGTAACTACCATTTCCACCGTCTCCGGGCTGGCTCCCACATAGGTGGTCATAACGATCACATAGGGGAGACTGATGCTTGGCAAAAGATCCGTGGTCATTTTCGTAAAGGAGACTACTCCCAGAATGATCACCATAACTACCGCAACCAGTACGGTATAGGGCTTTTCTACACTGAATTTTGGAAACATATGTACATTAACTCCTTATAAAACGGTACAAAGCACCTTACTATGAAAAAATCCGACCGACCGGTCGGACGCTCTGTTACCATTATAAAAAAATACTGTCTCTTGTCAATATACTCTATGAAAAATATGATTGACATCTTCCCCGTGATGTGATACAGCAGAAGAAAGCAAACATCTTAAGGACGGCGAGAAGAATATGGAACAGACAAAGAACAAAGACCTTTTTCAAGGGAAGGAAACCATCGGATCCAAGGAAGACAAAAAAGCATTTCTCGGTACCGAGCCCATCGGGCGGCTTCTGCTGCGTCTGTCCGTTCCTACCGTCATCGCACAGCTGATCAATATGCTCTACAACGTGGTGGACCGAATCTACATCGGACATATTCCGGAGGTAGGAAGTCTTGCCCTGACGGGTGTTGGCGTGTGCATGCCGCTTATCATGATCGTATCCGCCTTCGCCGCACTGGTAAGCTCCGGCGGGGCACCCCGTTCTTCTATTTTTATGGGTCGCAAGGAATCGGAGAAGGCAGAAAAAACCCTTGGCAACTGCTTTAGTCTTCAAGTACTGGTTTCACTTGTACTGACTCTCCTTTTGCTGCTTTTTCACAAGGAGCTGCTTCTCTCCTTCGGTGCAAGTGAGAATACCATTCACTATGCCGCCGACTACATGCGTATCTACGCACTGGGTACGCTTTTTGTTCAGCTTACCCTTGGCATGAATGCCTTTATTACGGCTCAGGGCTTCACCGGAATCTCCATGGCCTCCATTCTGATCGGTGCCGCCAGCAATATCATCCTGGATCCTGTTTTTATCTTTGGATTCCAAATGGGTGTCAAAGGTGCCGCTCTTGCCACCATCATCTCCCAGTCGTTTTCCTGTATCTGGGTCATTGCCTTTCTCAAAAGTAAAAAAACACTGCTGCGTCTGAAAAAAGAGCATCTCAGAATACAGCCCGAGATTCTATTTCCCTGCCTGTTGCTGGGCATGGCCGCCTTTATCATGCAGGCCAGTGAGAGTGTCATTTCCATTGCCTTCCAATCCTCTCTTTTACGGTACGGGGGCGATATCGCCGTTGGCACCATGACCATCCTGACCAGTGTAATGCAGTTTGCCATGCTTCCTTTGCAGGGAATCTCTCAGGGTGCACAGCCCATTACCAGCTATAACTACGGTGCAGGCAATGTAACCCGAGTAAAAAAGACCTTTCGCATCCTCCTTGCCACCTGCCTCGTCTACTCCTCACTCCTGTGGGCTTTGATTATGCTGGTACCCGGGATGTTTGTCAGAATCTTTACCCCGGATCCCACTCTGTCCGCCTTTGCTGCTCCGGCACTCCGAATGTATCTGGGCGGTTTGTTCCTCTTTGGCATTCAGGTGGCCTGCCAGATGACCTTCACCGCTTTGGGCAAGGCAGGAAGCTCCATCCTTGTGGCCGTCGTCCGCAAATTTGTCCTCCTGCTGCCCCTCATCTATCTCATGCCCCGCATCGTTCACAATCCTACGATGGGCGTGTATATGGCAGAACCCATTGCAGATGTGCTGGCTGTTACCTTTACCTGCATTTTATTTTCCTTTCAGTTCAAAAAAGCACTGCGTGAGATGTAAACATGTAAACATGTAAATATGTAAACATGCAAACATATAAACATTTAAACAAAATCAAAAGCTCTTCCTGAGCTTATTCTTTATTCTCTGCAATGCGTTGTCGGTAGATTTTTCATCCTTACCAAGTACCTTGGCGATCTGACTGTATTTCATACCTGTCAGATACAGATCCAACACCTGTTTTTCAAACGGGCTCAGTTCCTTCTCTATCCTTTCCTCAATGGCTTCGGCCTGTTCCTTGGCAATCATCATGATCTCCGGATTCTCCTCCGGAGCAGCGGACAGAAGCTCCATCAGCGGCATTTCGCCCTCTCCCTTCTCCTCCTCCCGGACGTAATGACTGTAGAGGGAAACATAGGTGTTCAGCGGCATATGCTTTTTGCGGCTGGAGGCCTGTACAGCCGTATACATCTGGCGGGAAACACAAAGATCCGCAAAGGTAAAGAAGCTGACATCCCTTCCGCTGTCATAATCACGGACGGCTTTAAACAGACCGATCATACCCTCCTGAATCAGGTCTTCTCTGTCGGCTCCCAGAATATACATAGATCCGGCCTTTTTGCGCACCAGATGCTTGTATTTATTCATGATATAATCCATAATACCGTCTTCTCCGTCCCTGTATCTCAGGATCAGCTCCTCATCTGTATCTGACTGATATCTGTCCGCTTCCAATGATCCTACCTCCCGACTTTTTCATCCTACCACAGACCATCCCGGATGTGTATTATCTCTTCTTCAGTTCTTCGATTTGCCTCTTTAATTCATCAATGGTGGCATCCTTTTTCGCAATCAGCTCCCTGATCGCCCGTTCCCGATTGATGGCATCTTCTTCTCTCTCACACAGCCACTGTATCGTCTCATGATTATCCAGCTGATAGATGGTCTCTGCGGCTGCCCGGATATGGGCATGCTTCTTGGCTAACATTTTTATCTCCTCCCAGGTGGTTGCTCCAAACAATGAGGCCCACAGATGAAGGCCGTATCTCCTGTCTTTCTCCGTTATCATATGACTGCAAGGTAAGTTTATCACATGCAGGCAAAACTTGTCAGTATAAACCGTATGATTTTTTACATTTAACAGTTTGTATATGCCGTGAAACTCTGGGTGTTCCTTAAAAAGCACGTAATTCAATATGGAAATATGAATGGACGACTTGGTATTGACATAATCCTCTCCTTTATTCAGGTGGTCGAAATTCCTGCAAAGATATCCAAGAGATCGCTCCGGCCAGTTATACAGATTCTCCGCCTGTAGTTCCAGATTGATCCGGGTATCGTCGTTCATGAGAACGTTGACATCCAGAAGAAAGCTTTTTCGCTCTATGCTTTTTCCCAGAAGAATGGGGTTTGTTATAGTAACAGAGACAACCTCCTCTTCCCTTAGATGCAAAACGGAACAGATCAGGGATTTCAGAGCTGTGTTATTTTCCTGCAACAGCGCCCGAAACAGATAGTCGTTCAGCAGGGTATGCCGCAGCTTTCCTCCCATCCCCGCAATCAGTCGGGCGATATCTTCCGGAGGTTTGGGAAGATAGTTTTCATACGACATGACAGCCGTGGGGGATAGAGCCCCGGATACATTAGAGAAATGTGGCATAAGTAAGAAGTGTCCTTTCCGGAAATGAAAATGAGAAAAACAGATCTGTTGATTATTTTCGTTTTATTTGTTATAGCTGTATTATAATACAATTCCAAAGTTGTGTAAAGCAGTATGGTTGAAAATACAAAAAATAATTTTCATAAAATCATTTCTCGAATGAAATATGAAAAGCGGAAGGCCGATGGCTTTCCGCTTTTCCTTTGGGTAACCTGTCTGCGCATTGCTGTGATGCTCGCAGGTTTTCCCTTCACAGTAGTCAATTTTTTATGAATTCCGATGGAATTATCCAAGTAAGGACAATACACCCTGATTGGCCTGATTGGACTGTGCCAGCATAGCCTGTCCGGCCTGTGCCAAGATTTGGTTGTTGCTGTAGGAAACCATCTCGTTGGCCATATCGGTATCACGAATCTGGCTCTCGGCTGCCGTGGTGTTCTCCACGATGTTGTCTAGGTTGGCAATGGTGTGCTCCAGACGATTCTGAACAGCACCCAGAGAGGATCTCTGATTGGATACCTTCTGCAGAGCGTCTGCAATGGTATCGATGGCTTTCGTAGCGTTATCAGCTGTATCACCGTCTACTCTCAGACCATTCACACCAAGACCTCTGGCGCTCATCTGAGCGATGTTCATGTTGATCTTATTCTCCGCACCTGAATCAGCGCCCACATGGAGACTAAGGTCTACAGCGTCATTCAGATTGGCAAAGGTCTCAATCTTCAGCATGGTCGCAGGTGCATCCGGATCGGTATCGTCCACATAAGAGGTAACTTCCTTGATATCCGTTCCGTGATCTCTCTTAATAGCCGACATCATCTCATCCAGACTGGCAAAGGCTTTGAACTCTGTACCATTGCCTTCTTTGGATCCTGCATTAATCACATCCACTACCTCACTGACACTGGCAATGGCTTTGCTGTCATCTCCGGCTGAACCAAGACCGGTAGAATATACCGTCACATAGGTAATGCCCTGTTCTCCAACCTTAAATGCAACACCCGTCATGGAGCTATTGGCTACGGCTTCCAGAATATCGGCGTCGACTGTATCTTGTAACTCACCTGCATCACCCTCTACATCTTTTAAAGCATCGAGTGCTCCAAAATCTCCGTTGATCTTCTGTACCTCTGTTTTAATCACACCAGTAGCCATGTTAACATCAGGATCAGCAGCAGCTTCACCCATAACATCAGCCTTCAGTATTCCGCTAAGAGTAGTAGCTTCGGATTTGACGGCAAAATCTTCATCACCATCTTCTCCCGTCAAAGCAGTCATAGCCGTAGTATATCTCAGCTTGCCCACATCACCGTTGCTGTTTCCTCTCAACAGATAGGTCTCGTTGAATTTTGTGGTGGTGGAAACACGGTCGATCTCCGTTACCAGCTGATCGATCTCGGACTGCACAGCTCCTCTGTCGCTCTCGGACATGGTTCCGTTGGCGGCCTTTACTGCCAGCTCGTTCATTCTCTGCAGCATATCGTGTACTTCCGTCAGAGCACCTTCTGCCGTCTGTACGGCGGAGATGCCGTCCTCGGCATTCAGGGATGCCTGTGTGAGACCACGAATCTGCTTTCTCATCTTCTCGGAAATGGCAAGACCTGCAGCGTCGTCAGCGGCGCGGTTGATCTTATAACCGGAAGACAGCTTCTCGGTGGATTTTGCCTGGGTTCCCATGGTGATACCCAGCATTCTCTCAGAATTCATTGCAATCAAATTGTGTTTTACTACCATGATATACCTCCTTGTTTTTACTGTGCAATTCCGTTTGCATCAGTTACATGTGTTTTGTTGCTTATTCAGTTGTTGGTGTAGCTTATATAGTAACCGCTGCCGGCTTTCGGGTCGGGCCCTGACCCGTTTTGCCGACTCCGGTTATTACCGTGAGACTTGTCTCCCGTCATGCTGCCTTGGCTGTCTTTCTCTTTTTCCCGTCCCATCGTTTCTGCCCCGCGGCGCTTCGCTTCCGTTTGACAGAAACACCTTTCTTGGCTTATACTTCTCGGGATGCTCCTCTTCTCTGTAAAACTTCGGTAGCTTCTCCCTCATCTCAGGATCCTTGATCTTCTTTTCCAGCACTCGACTTCTGACAATCTCCACTTCTCTGGGGGCGTCAATCATGATCCTTGTATGCTTCCCGGAGCTTCCCAGAAATACGATTCTGATATTCTCCCCAATCATCAGATATTCTTCTTCTGCCACTGACATCCTCAGCATACGCTTCCTCCCTGAACGGCCGTAACGCCACAGTCTGTTCTCATAAAAAACACAGTCTGTATATTTTTTGTGTAATGTAACACAATGGATATTGTGTTACCTTTTACAAAGATTGATCCTATGATCAGCGGCTTACAGTGCCTCACAACAGTATTTTCCGGAATACGCGGTCCCGGTCATCCTGATCAATGCCAAGATATCTTTGTGTAACCTGAAAGGAAGAATGGTTATAGATGTTCATCAGAAGTGCAGGGGATACTCCCTGTTGCCATGCATGGTATCCGAAGGTCTTTCTGAGGGAGTGGCAGCTGACGGATTTTTCCGGAATGCATCCGGCTGCTTCCTTGATGATACGAAAGGCCTGGGTTCTGGAAATAGGCGCATTTTCTTGGCCTCTACGACAAAACAGATAGACCTCTGCCTTCGGAAGTTTCTTTTCTTCTGCCAGACGGTTTCGATATTCCTTCAGTGCATGCTGAACTTTTTCATTCAGGAAAATTCTGCTTCTTTTCCCTGTTTTTTGTTCTGTCAGACATAAATGTGTCCTTATTTCTTTCTTCTGAAAGTCATATACCTGCCTCCATTTCAGCCCCAGAAGATCCGAAATGCGAAGTGCCGTATTCAGGCTCAAAACGATGAGCAAGTAGTTGCGGTAGTTTGGCTTTTCCCTTCGATAATACATCTGCAGCAGTTCCAGTTCCTTTAAATCCCGTACGGGTTGTGTCATATTCATACCGAAATCCTCCTTTTAGATGGAAAATAATAATAATGATATGCAGAAAAACTTTTTTCAAAAAACGCTAAAGTAATCCGCATTCCTATCCGATACCATTATTGAAACAAAAAGGGGCTGTCGCATCAATGATTGAAAAATCATAGATGCGGCAGCATCTTTTTGGCTTTTGATATGTATATTTAGGTTTTAACCGAAGGAATTTTGATTAAATGGGTACACTCTCCCAGACTCTGCACTGTTTGCAGAGCCTT
>JAFQLB010000111.1 GCA_017396675.1 Lachnospiraceae bacterium | reverse complement strand
TGCTCTCCTGCCGGATTGCGACCCGAAATGGGAACCGTGATATTTTTCTGCAGGGCAAAAGGATCCGGGGATGTGGACGGATTAAAATAATAAGAATGGCTTCCGATCCTTATAAATCCTTCTGCAGCCTGTCCGCTGCCGGGATGGAAATAATACTTACGGGTGACGCCCTGAACATTCGTATAATTCAGCCAGCCCGCAAACTGCTTTCCGTTTCCGTCGTAATAATATCTGTTTCCGTCATAGGCTGTCAGCATCAGCCCCGAGCGAAGAATCACACCGCTGTCGGGATCACTGTAATACCTTGCGGTACCAACGGTAAAGCTGCCTTTTTGCAGGACGCCTTTTGTATCGAAATAGTACCGATGGGTTCCGATATTGTAAAAGCCCTTCAGAAGAGTGGTATTGTTATATACACAATAACGACTCTCAAGGCTGTCTGCGCCGTCTTCCGATTCTTCCACCAGGTACCACCGATAGGAGGTATTTTCTTCCCCTCCGGGGGTAACATTCCCCTCCTCTGTGGGAGCAATACGCTTTCCGTTGCTTCCAAAATACTTCCATTCATAGACCTTTCCCGTGTTGTTGTAGATCCGATGCCAACCGGTCTGCATCACTCCGCCGGTGTTAAAATAGTATTCCTCTCCGCCAACGGTCAGATTGCCGCTGACTCTGCCCCCTGCCGTCAGATAACCGGGATCTGCCGCCGCAGAACCCGAGGCAGGTTCACTGAAGTAATACCTCACTCCCGCTACGGTCTGCCAGCCGGTCAGCTTTCTGCCCTGTGCATCAAAGTAATAATGCTCATACTGCTGTTTGTCTGTATTAAGCAGTCTCTGCCAGCCCTTCAGAGGCGTTCCATTGGAATTTAAGTAATATATCTGACTGTCTATCTCCCGGAAACCGGCCGTAATCATTCCCGTATGGGGATCGCTGTAGCAGTCTGTGGTGCCTGATTTGAACCACTCCTTTTGCAGCTGTCCCGTCACCGCATCCAGGTAATACCGCCTGCCTCCGATATTCTGGAAGCCCTTCAGCAGGGAAGCGTTGTTATAGATACAATAGGTACCTATCTGTCCTGTCCCGGAGATTACCTGATACCAAGCATAATTTGCCGTCTTCGGCATGGTGTCATCTGCCTGTGTTTGTACATAAGCACCCGTTGCAGCATCCAGATATCTCCACACGTAGCTGCCGTTCTCCGTAAACCTGTTCCAGCCGGTCTTCAAGGTGCCGTTGGTATTGGCATAGTAGGTGTTTCCGTTAATGGATACACTGTCCCGTACCAGCCTTCCGTTTTCCGGATGAAAGATGTAGCGGGCAGCACCGATCCAGCAAATACCCTTTAACATCACACCGTTGGCATTGAAATAATACGCGTGCATCGTACCGTCTGCGTCCGCAATATTCTGCCAGCCCGTCACCCGTTGTCCGAAACTATTGTAGTAACAGACGTCTTCCGCCGATGTGGGATCCGCAGGGTCAAAGCCCTGATATACACTGCCGTCTGCATTGGCATAATAGCGATTCTGTCCGATGGCAAAGTACCCCGTATACAAGGCTCCGGTGGTGCTGTGGAACCAATAATACCTTCCATCAATGGACTGCCGGTTCTTTAACAGCGTGGTATTGTTCAGGAAGCAGTATCTTGTTTCATTGGCCTGACATTCCTCATCCTCAATGGTATACCAGCAATACCGGTAGGTGGTTTTTCCTGAAATCACCTCCGTCACCACAGGATCGCTCAACGTTCTCTCGGCTCCCACTTTGGTGCCGTCTGTATTGCCCAGCGGATCAAAGTAGCGGTAATTCTCCTCTCCCGGGAGCTTGCGCCATCCGGTGAGCTGCGTTCCGTTGGTATGATAATAATAATTCTCTCCCAGAGCATCGCTAATGTAGCCGGTGGCCATCCGTCCTCTGTCGGCCGTATCTTCGTTAAGGTAGTACCAGACGTTTCCGATTCTCTGATGTCCTGTCATCAGCACGCCGTTGACAGGGTTCAGGTAATATCTTCCGGCGGTTTTGTTCACTGTAACAGTCTGCCAGCCTTTCAGCATCTGGCCGTTACCGTTCAGATAATACGTATTTCTTACTCCATTCTCCTCCAGTTCAAGAAAGCCCTGATGCACGGAATTGCCCTTGCTGTCATCGAAATAGAAGCGATTGCTTCCTACCGTCAGCCACCCCTTGGCTTCCGTCCATTGAAGGCCGTTGGCATCAAAATAATACCGCCTCGTTACACCATTTTCTGTGATATTCTGCCAGCCCTTTAAGACTGTGGTTCCGCCTTTGATATAGGCACGCTGCGCGCTTCCGTCCCCCAATGTCACGGTAGCCCAGCCGCTGTCTGCAACGTTCACAGAGCATTCCCTGCCATCCGCAGGGTCAAAATACTTCCACCCCTGAGTCAGCTTATACCAGCCGGTCAAGCGAAGACCCTGGGCGTTATAATAGTATCCCAGATCCTCCCGATAGCCCGTGGCCATCCGCCCCATAGCGGCAGGATCCAGATAATAGTAGTAGTTTCCGATTCTTTGGTGTCCCGTCATCAGGATGCCTGTGGCAGGATCCAGATAATGTCTGCCGGCCACACCGTCCTGGGAGACGGTCTGCCAACCTTTTAACATCTGGCCGTTAGCGTTCAGATAGTACACATTTGTCACACCGCCCTCTTCCAACCGTAGAAAGCCCTGATGTACGGAATCGTCCTTACTGTCATCGAAGTAGAAGCGGTTGCTTCCTATGGTAAGCCACCCCTTGGCTTCCGTCCACTGAAAGCCGTTGCTGTCAAAATAGTAGCGCTTGCCCTCCAGAAGCTGCCAGCCCTTTAAGACAGTTGTGCCATTGTTGATATAGGCCCGTTCCGTCTCCGTATCCGAAACCCGGACAGTCACCCAATACGTATCGTCTGTTGTAACTGCCAGCTCTTTTCCCGTATCAGCTGCGAAATACCTCCATTCATTGTTGATCTTCTGCCAGCCGGTGAGACGGACTCCCGCTGTATTGAAATAATACACACTGCCATCAATGGTCTGCACGCCTTGTGCCATCCTTCCCCGGGTGGCCAGCTTTGTGTCAAAGTAATAGGTGGCATTACCGATCTTCACAAATCCGGTGAGCATAACACCTTCCCCATCGAAGTAGTAGCGACTGCCGTCAATGGTCTGCCAGCCCTTACGCATCTGACCGTTTGCTGCAAAATAATAGGTGGTATCGCAATAGCGGATAAAACCGGTACGCATCTTGCCGTCAGGTCCGAAGAAATAATAGACATTGCCTACCTTCGTACGCTGAGTCTGCATGATGCCTTCCCCATCGAAATAGTAGCGGCTTCCGTCGATGGTCTGCCAGCCCGTGACCGCCTGTCCGTTTTTGTTAAAGTAATATGTCTCCCGGGTATCGGGATGCTCCCACCATCCGGTTTTTGGGGTACGATCTTCGTCAAAATAATACGATGCCCTCCCCACACGGAAAAATCCTGTCTGCAGTACGCCGTTTGCATCAAAGTAGTATTTCTTTCCCTGAATGGTCTGCCAGCCCTTGGCTATAGTGACGCCATTGACAAAGTAATACGTCAGCTTCTGTCCGTTTTCCGTCACCGTGGCAAAATAGCCATCCTCCACCAGGGCACCGGTATCCTGCCGATAAGTGGTTCTGTCAAAATAGTACCAGAGGTTGCTGATCTTCTGCCAGCCGGCCAGCAGTACACCGGAAGCGTTGGCATAGTAGATTCCTCCTTCCGTTTCCCGGATCCAACCGGTTCGAAGCGCACCGTCCGCACCCAGGTAGTAGGTATTTTTGCCGATGAGGAATAAGCCCTCTTCATTTCCTGTCTGAAGAATGCCTGTTTTCCCGTCAAAGTAATATTTTTTCCCATCAATGGTCTGCCAGCCCTTCACCATGGAGGTATTGCTGCGGAAGAAATAGGTTTCGCCGCTGTCCGTCAACGTGACCCAGGTTCCGCCCGTGACCCCATTCCTTACAGAAGTGATTTCCTTCCAGCTGTCAGGTTCCGCCGCATCGGCACTGTCAAAACAGTGCCATTCATTTGCAATTTTCTGCCAGCCACGTACCCGCTGACCGGCCGCATTGTAGCCGTATCCGTCTACAACGGTATCCTTTTGCATCACACCGTTGCCGTCAAAGCAGTATGTGTAAGCTCCGATCTTCATGGTAGTATCCACAGTGGCGGCTCCGGTAACAGGATCCAGATAATACCGCTGACCGTGAATGGTCTGCCAGTTCTTCAGCAATGTGGTATCTCTCAGCAGACAGTATTTCTCTCCGCCTACCGTATACCAGTACCAATTCCCCTCAATCACCGGGGCGGATACAGCATGCTCTCTGCCTCTGTCCGGTACATCCTCCCCGGAGGATGGCAGCTCAAACTCAGCTGTATCAAAATATCTCCATTTCCCGTCGATTTTTACGAATCCTGTCTGCAGTGTGTAATTTGAAGCAAAATAATAGGTAGCTGTTTCCGTCTCATTCACCGAAAGGGTCAGCTCACCTGTCACCACCTGACCGATCTGCCCTCTGCCACTGTCCTGATCTTCCTCGGTTCTGCCATAATATACATGGTTTCCCACCCGGAAGAAGCCGGTTTGCAGTACGCCGTTTGCATCAAAATAGTACCGGCTTCCCTCAATGGACTGCCATCCCGTGGCCACTCTTGTTCCGCTGATAAAATAATACCGCTTCACATCTCCGTCTGCCTCTGTCACCTCTGCCCAATAATCGGTGGCAATCTTACCCGTCTCTTCCTCTCCCGTTTCATGGCTGAAGAAGCGCCAGAGTCCGTCGATTTTCTGCCAGCCTCTCTGCAATACGCCGTTTGCTGCAGCATAGTAATTTTTCTGCACACCGTTTACCGTATCGGTAAAGAAGCCTGTTCCCAGCACACCCTGCCTGTTTTCATCTTCCATAAAGTGGTACCAGGCATTGCCGATTTTCTGTGTTCCCGTGTACATCCTGCCCAGACCGTTACCTGCGCTGTCGGCTTTTGTCTCAAAGTAATACCTGCTGCCGCCAATGGTCTGCCAGCCTGTGGCAAGCCTTGCATTGTTCAGGAAATAATACATATTTCCATCCAAGGTGTACCAAGCGTCCTCTGCATCCCTTCTCTGAGATGCAATTTCCGCTCCATAACCCTCCGACCGGGGATCCGGACAGAAATAATGCCATGTATCCTCTGCCTTTTGCCAGCCGTACTGCCGGATCCCATTGGTATGGAAGAAGAAATGCTGTCCCTCAATCTCTTGATAGCCCGTCAGCATCTGTCCCTGAGCTTCACCGGTGAGAGCAAAATAATATGCATTCTTCACAGACCGGTCAGGATACCAGCCTGTATGCACATACCCTTCCGCCGTGAAGAAATAACGCTTCCCTTCTATGGTCTGCCAATTCTTCAGCAAGGTAGTATTCTTGTTAAAATAGTATTTTCTTCCCGCCAGTTCTCCGGCATCCTCTCCCATCAGTACCCAATAGCTTCCATCCTCCTGGGTGCTTGGCAGCTCTTGTCCCAAGGTTGCCTCCTGGGGAGAGAAATAGCGCCATCTGTTATCCTGCTTTTGCCATCCGGTTTTTATCACACCGGCACTGTCTGAACAATACATATGTCCGCCGTAAGGTACATAGCCTGTCAGAATCCCCTGTCTTCCCTCTGCATAATCTCCGAACAAATACCATTTGCCGTCTACCTGTGAGGGTCCTTCCATGAGATATCCGTTTTCATCAAAATAACAAATACGGTCTTCTACGATCTCCCAGCCCTTCACGGGAAGATTGGTACGGCTCTCGATATACATCATGCGGCTGTCCACACTTGTCCAGCCATATTCAAACTGGGCACAGATCACGTAACCTGCCGGCTGTCCTGACGCCGCATCACCGTCATTCAACCGCAGAGTAAACCAAGCCCCCGCATCGGCGTCAAATGCACTTCCGGAGGTCATCCGGGACGCATGCTTCAGAACATCTCCATACCGCTCCCATTGGTACAGCACAGTCTGACCGGCCATCCAGGGAGCCGCATCCTTACCGGAGACGGTAAGGGTGGCCTCTTTGCAGGAAGGTATCCGATCGGCAAGCTCTACGTAAATATAGTCTCTTTCCGCATATTCCAAAGGAAGATCGGCTCCCTCTTCTGTCAGAGTCACCTTCAGACTGAAATCCTCCCGTGCCGTCTCCGTATCCGCCAGCTCCGCAAAGCTCCAGGTATGGGTGGTCCGACTTCTTTCGTCCCTGCGGATGAATTCCAGATGCAGCCCTGCATCGGTACAAGCCTGCAGCAATGCCCCTGAAATGCTTTCCGGCTGTTCTTCCCCTACATGGCTGACTCTCATCTTTGTTCCCTCTGTCAGGCTCATGCCGGCAATGGCGGATGTCATTTCTTCCTCGGACGTATAGTAAGCGATGGTCCCCGGTGTTTCCGCACCGCTATTCTCCGTATATCCGTATTCCAGACGCCAGTCGTACCGGGAGACTTCCGCCTTCACCGTAATGCTTCCCAGAGAATTGACATCGGAAAGATACAGACTGTGAAGCTCGCCAAAGTCACTTCCATGAGCTTCCGTCTTTTCGTAATATCCGGCTCCCCGTAAGATCCGCTCTCCTTCCGGGGTATCCTCATAATAATATATCGTGGGCTTGGCAGACGAATCCCCCATCAACAGGGATTCATAGGAGAGGCCGATTCCGGCTTCGGAATATATGGCCTGCACCAGGTTGGCAGGATAAGAGCTGTCCGGCAGGGTCAGCGTCCAGGGACCGGTTCCGTCCGTTGGTGCCACAGCCGTGACAGAGCCGTCCTTGTCTGTCGATGCTGCTACAGGATCAATCAGGTTCCACCGCATCAGTTTTTCCCCGCCTGTCGTCTGATCCCGGAAGATAAGGCACAATCTGCCGCCTGCATCCAGAAGCGGTGCAGCAGCATTCACAATATCTGCATATATGGTCGTATCCACAGGTGCCGCCTGATTTCCGGTACGAACAATGACAATTTCCTGATAGGGAGCCCAGGCAGCCCTCCACTGAAGGGCATCCAGAATGCTCTCCTTTGTCAGTGGTTGGGGGGCTCCCATATCGGTCAGAACCAATACCTGCTGCCCCAGTTCATCCGTCTCTATATCGCCGCAATACTCCGGCAGGTATCCTTCCGCTTCCCAAGTCGGATAGGTGTAGGAGATTTCAACACCACAGATCCATGCAGCATTGGCTGCATGGGTGCTTCCAAAGCTGTCATCCCCCACCTCTCCGGCATTGCTTCCCACCAGAAGGTACCTGCCTGCCGCCCCATCTCTGTCATCAGAAGCAGCATCTACGGCATACCATTTGCCATCCTCCATCTGTACGTAGTTCCACATATAGGGAAGCTTTGTACCATCTTCCGTCTTACTGCCAAGAACCGTAACGCAGGGGATCTCAAAGGCATGGCACAACATGGCAAAAGCCTTGGCATACCCTTCGCTGACCGCCTTCTTCTCCCCCTGATATCCCAGAAGAGCTACAGCTGAGGTATGGGCATAGCCATACTCTGCTGCCTCCGGTGAAGCGGCTGCCTGTGTGTCGTAGGTCAGAGTCTCCCGCAGCCAACCATAGATAGCATCCACCTTCTGAAAACGGTTGGATCTATCTCCAAGCTCTGCCTCAAGGGCTGCTTTCACATTGCCCTTTGCTCTTTCATAGTCTGCCTTTAATCCGGCAGCTCCGGCATAGTATGCTTCCGGACGGAAGGTCACCTCTGCCACGGATACCGTCTGGCTGCCCTGCTGTGCCCTATAGCTCATGGAACAGGTAAGAGACATTTTCTCCATCCAGAAAAGCTCCGGATAGTCCATGTACAATGCGGCAAAGGCTGTCCGGAAGCTGCTTTCCAGCTTCTCCTGTGCTGCTTTGCAGTTCTCCTCCCGCAGCAGCTCGCCGCGGCTGTTGACACGTCCTGTAAAGGTCAGCGGGATATCCAGTGTCACTGTCTGATTGCCGGAAGTGCCCTTGGTTACGTAGCTTTCTACCATGGAATCGTACAACTGAGCCGTAAAGGCATCCTGAATCTGGCTGCCATAGAGGTTTTCCGGGTTCCAGCCGAAAGCCAGCAGATCTGCCGAAATCCAGTCCGTCCGATCCTCCGATAAAGTATGATACGGATTTTTTGTTTCCACTGTCATCTGCATCGGTGCCACAGGCAGATTCTCCTGTCCCGTGCTTTCACTGTTATGATATTTGATGATGACTTTTCCGCCGGTCGCAGGAAGATAGGTAACGTAGGTATGATTTCCCCGAATATATAATCCCAGGCCGGACACATAGCCTCCGGCCACCCTGCTGCCAAGAGGTGTCCAGACATCCTCTGCCAGGTGCATCACCGTGGTCTGATAAGGCTCCGTGTTGCTCATGTACAGAAGATAAGGCTCCTCTCCCGCAAAGGCAATTTTTGTCTCTGTGGTTCCCGAGGCTGCGTACGCCCCCGTTCCCACCTGGCGCCAGATCCTGTCTGTCTCTTCCAGATTACAGCTATACAGCCATGCACTGCTGTCATCGTATGTACCGCCGTTTTTCACCACATACAACCGGCCATTGTTGATGGCCACCTGAAGGCTTTGGGCTGCCAGATCCTGACTTCCCACATCCCTCCAGCTGTCGGAAGCACTGTCGTATTCTTTGACATAAAGCCTGTTATTATTGAAGGCCTCCCGATATCCCACTACGATCCTGCCATCCTCTGCCGCAATGGAGGAACCGGAGATATATTTGCTGCTGACAGACACCTGTGCGTCCCTTCCCAGAGCAACCGGCGCCGCTCCCGTGCTTTTCATAGCGTACAGGGCTTCTCCTCCGGAACTTGGGTATGCAAAATACACGCCCGACGCATCCGACGAAAGACTGAATTCATTGACAGGGCGAAGGGCTGACGGCGAGGTAAAGAGCGTCGTCCAGGCACTGCCGCTGTATTTGGCAAGTACAAAGTCATAATTCCCGGTTAAATAACCGGCGTACAAAGTCCCGTTATACTCTGCCAGCTGATAGCTGCTGCCACTTCCGGGTCCTGCCCCCACTCTGACAAAGCCGGTATCCGTACACCGATAGAGCTCTGTTGTGTTTCCCTTCGTCAACAGGTAGAAGAAGGTTCCGTCATCCATCATGCAGGAGGCTGCCGCCGTTGTGGCCACAGTCCCCTCTTCCTGAGCATAGGTGGTCCAATAGGTTCCCTCCTCGGCCTCGTGGAAGGTAACGTCAAAGGTGACGGTATCTCCCCCGGCCTGTCCGATGTTACTGATCACAATGCCGCTGTTGGTACCGTCAGAGTAGGTAATGGCTCCCTCAGCCAGAGAATGGCCAAAATCACTGCTGCCGTAGCTGTCCCTGCCCTCTTCTCCGGACAGTACAAAATCGATATAATCTCCCTGCGCCGCCTCATATCCGGCAGGCGTATAGTAATCGTTGGGGCGATAGACGTAGACCATGTCCGGAGGTCCCATGTAATTGCTTCCCACCTCCGGTACCACCCGGTATACAATAAGGCCGGAGCCGGGAATTGCCACCTCATACTCCGTAGTGGAGGCATAGGTTCCCTTCTTACGGTACTCCACCACAAAAAATTCCGAGGAGGAGTAGTCCGTTTTCAGGATGACCGCCTGCCGATCTTTATTTTCCTGCGTGGCTGTGGTAGGGGCATAGAGCGTAATCCCGGTCTGAGAGGAGGTCACCTCCGGAATATCAAACCATCCCGAATAGTGGGACCTCATATAGGCCAGAGGATACTGCACGTAGGCTGCATTGGTGGACATAATGTCCCATTTATAGACAGGATTGCCGCTTTCCTTTCGATACAGATCCGGATATCCCAGACTATGGAAGAACTCATGGAGCAATACACCCGTTTCCATCACGCCAAACCAGGTGTCTCCTTCTGTCTGGATATTGTAATTAAATACCTTGGCTCCGTTTACCAAGGAATCTCCGTACGTATAGGAGGATTTGTGAGGAACAAATAAATCTGTGGCATTCCCGTTATCCGAAGGAACTACGATCGTCAGATTATCCAGATATCCGTCCCTTTCCAGATCCATCTGCATGGCATCGGTGAGCTGACCGGATGCATTCAGCATGGCAATGGTTTCCCGGATCAGCGCAGCTTCATCATTTTTGTATTCCGCTCCGGTTCTACTCAAGGTATAAGGTGTGATCTTTTCTCCGTCGTACTGTGGGAAGATATTCTCCACACGGAGCTGTCCGTAGGAAACATTGTACATGTACTGACGCAAAGATCTTGGATACTCCTCTCCTCCGTTAAAATATCGGAAAGCAGTCTCCACGTTCTTCTCCCGGCATTCTCCCAGAAGCGTTTCCGTATGCGCATGAGTGGTATCTCTGTAATCTACAAACAGGATCAGATGAGAGAAATTGCCATTGTCCCAGTACGGTGCATAGACATACTCCTCCTTCTCTCCCTCTTCTACCGTCAGCACAAATTCCGCTTCCGCAGTATCTCCCGAAGCCAGCGTGGTTACAAAGGTAAATGTATATTCACCGGGTGCCACATCTCCGCCATCTGCAGAGACATAGAAGCTGCTGCCATTTGGCACCACTTTCAGATACAGCTCCGGCAGAGTATAGACATAATAACCTTCCTCTTTTACACTGTCCAACCAATAGGTATCTTCTCCTGCCTTGACAAAGACCTCAAAGGGAACCAATCCCAGATCCTCTGCATAAGAATCCTCTGTAAAAACACAGTCTCCATGGATGCCGTAGTCTTTGCCTTCACCGGTAATATCCGCCTGCTGTACCGTGTCCTTCATCAGCTTCTGGGTGCCTACTCCGGTCAGCGCAAAGCTCTCCAGTTTCGCACTCATGGCTGTTTCCGCCCCATTCATGGCAGTCCACTTCCCGTTCTCCAGGAGCAGATCCAACTCCTCCTGTGAAGAGTAGGGGGTAAAAGTAAAAATGCCCGTACCTGCCGCATCGGTAACATCGATGTATCCGTGTCCCTGAATCACGATTCCCGAAGTTCCCGTATATGTATTACTGCCGGTACTGTCAGCAATAAACACGGTCTCCCCGCTGATGGTTCCGTTCACAAAGAGTGTATCCTCCTGACCCAGCATGAGGACTCCGCCACCGGTAAAATCTCCTGCTGTCAGGGTGGGATCTGCTGCTGCCGACAAATTCAAGACAGCGCCCTCTGCAATGCTGATATTCACATCATCATTGAGTGCTGCAGGCTTCAGATGACCGCTTTCCACCGACAAGGCACTGATGTTGGACAACTGCAGCGTACTGTTCTGATACTCGCTGTTAAAGATAACGCCTGCCAGATTGCCGCTGTCATTGGCTTTCCCATCCACATTTTTGACATTACTTTTGTTCAGTGTAAAGGAAACCTCTCCGGTTACGGGATAGGCGGTGGGATTGGGTACCGGAGCTTCCGGCTCTGTACCGCTTAAAAAATCGGAAGGATCATACCAGCCCTGCAGAGCACCGCTTGCATAAATACTGCCGATCTCCATATTGGAGGTTCCGTTTATGACGATGGAAGAATCCCCTCCAAATGTTCCGTTCATGCTTCCGGCATATATGTTACCAAACTGTGCTTTGGAGCCGTTAATGATAATCCTGCCATCCCTGCCGCCATTATCCTCATGAGGTGCGGCGGTCTGTCCCGTGGCATCAATAATATTCAGACCACCGGCAAATAGATGGATTTCTCTTGACCCGCTTTCCCGGGAAATATTCTCCAGCGTCAGATCATGCCCGTTGGCAAAAATTGCCGCATACTGGGGATTGGTCAAACTGATGGTAAGATTACGGAAGGTCACATCCGCCTTCAAAAGGAGTCCCGCTCTGCGTACCGATAAGCACGGACTGCCGCTCTCGGAAGTAATGGTTATCTTTTTATCAATGACAAACGGCAACAGTTCGTTATCGGATGATACAGGGATATCCGTTCCGCCACCTTTGACCACAATGGTGTCTCCGTGGGAGGCTGCTGCCAGTGCATTTTCCAGTAGCCTGTAAGGATTATCGTAGGTTCCTGCTCCCACCGCTCCGTCATATAGATTCTCTGCATAAATGGTCTTTGATGTGACCGGATCGGTAATTGTAAAGGAGTACACCGCCCCCTCTTCATTGGGATTGGCCGTCATACGATAAGAGGCGGTATCACTGCCCTCCCTTCCGAAAAGACCGTAAATATAGGCAGAGGCAGTATCAGGGCTATACTCCGTTCTCTCTCCCGTTCCGTCCGTCGCAATGCTCTTGATTGCATGATATGTATTATAATACAGCCGTCCTCCCCGCAAAAACAGACCCGAGTATGCACCGCCATAATAGCGTGTGGTGCTGCCTCCCTCATACCATTTTCCCAGATTCACAAGATCGCTGTGGGTACCCGCACCGACATCATAGCACCGCAGCTTCCCCTCAGCGACTGCGGAATCATATGTGGTATAATAATAGCTTCCGTCGTCCCACACCAGAGGCGATGTGGTGTTCAGCCAATAGGCAGCATCATAGGCAGTATCCGTGGCTGTCAGTGACAGCACACTGCTCCCCGAGGTGATCACCCAATCCTCATGATCATCGTCTGTTCCCGCATTCCCGTCCGGCCCCGCCAAAAATGCCGTATCACTGAGGAACATATATTCATGTCCCACCAGACCAAACCGGTCTGCAACAGGATCATCCCAGGTCACATCCACCTGATAGTAATTGCCGTTTAGGCAGATCAGGTTCCAGGCATGGTTCATGGAATCACTGGTCACCATATAGCACTCAATCCCTATCTGACGACACAAATACATATAGGCCAGGGCGTATCCCTGGCATACCGCCACCTTATCCACCAGGATACCGTATGCCGTATAGCTGTTTGCTGCCGGTCCCGTGGTATACGTATTGGGATCGTACTCACAATTGAGTACCAGATAATCATGGAGTGCAATGGCCTTGTCCAGATCCGACATCCCATCCCGGATCACCCCCAGAGCATTCTCCACCTCCCGCTGAAAGGCAGTATCATCAAAGCCAGCCTTATATCCGGGTATAAGAGCTGCCACCGTTCCGTCTGAGGCCGTAGAATAGTTGAATCCGCTCTCCACAAAATAAAGATCCGCATTATCATTGATCACACCGGAAAGCACTGCGGAGATATCACTCTCAGCAATCCCATAAGCAGACAAATCAATGGTGCCCGTCTTGGCAACCAACTGCTGATACAGATATTGCTCCACCGACAGCGTTCTGGCAGCAAACAGAGATATCTGCGGCTCCTGCCGAGTTACGGGAGGCGCAAAGGAGCCCTCCTGATACAGACCTGTCAGCGTCAGGGTTGCAATTTCACCCAATGCAATATCCGAAGCCCCCGCATCATCTGCTTCTTCCTTCTCCTCCACGGTATCCCCGGTATCCTCCTCCCGCAAAGGCATATCATTGCCGCTGACAGACTCCCCTGCAAAGGTATCTGCCGGATCTGTCCCCTCTTCTTCCAACGCAGACCCATCTTCTTCCGGCAGTGTCTCCTCCGGCAGCTTTTCTTCCTCTGCAGGTGGTTCCTCCTCGACAGCAGGCAGTTCTTCTCCTGCAGACAGTACCGGATCCTGACCGGATACGGTTCCCAATTCCTGCGCGTGTACGGGAATCGCTCCGGTGAAGTTCGATATTGTCAATGAAAATGCCAATATCAGGCTGAGTAATCTTGTCTTTTGCATGGCGTAGTCTCCCAATGTGTGTAAAATATGTCAAAAAATGTGCAAAAAATACCAAAATTAGTATATCAGCAGTTGTTATGTTTTGTACAGAGGGAAAATAGTACAGCAAAAAGATTCTTTATATTCACCGCTCTGACGGCATTCGGTGATGAGCCGGAACTGCTCATCCGGTGCGATACGTTTTGCTCTCATGTTGCTAGCCTCCCATTTGCGAATTAAAATGCTTGCATCCTAGCAAACTTTGCTGAGTGAAATGCTCGCATTTCCTGCTAACAATTATAGAGCGATCAGCGGGTAAGCGAAAGCCTCCCCGAAACTATGCGCTTACCTATGAACAAATTTTAGTAAAATAAACACATCAGCCAAATTCCAATGGGGCTTCATGGGATGTAAGAATCTGCCTTCCGTGTACCGCCAGCTTTCTCTGGTGTTCTACCACTTTAACAAAGTGAATCAGTTCAAACATATCTGATGGTCTGCTTTGACTTCTGACATACAGCAGTCTGGCAAGTTCTTTTTCTTTTTTCGATGGTAGATTGGGCACTCTCTGTCTGTTAGGACTGGATATATACGCATCCAGAATGTCACGACCCGCCGTCCATTCTTTTGTCTCTTCACTACCATCAAAAAAATAAACTGTTTCCCTAATCTGATCAAATGCTTCGTCAATATGAATTCCCTTTAATTCGATGATATGTGTTCTTTTCCTTTCCAAAACAACATAATCACTTTTTCTCTGATTTTGCAGACTATCCGGAATCATAATACGGTCTACTGCAACAATCACAATATCCTCCGTTGCTTTAATGTATAACCTTGAGCGAACCTCAGATTTCGGATCATCCAAGGTCTTTCTCTGATCCTTTTTCAGTTCTGTTGTGGCAGCCCTTATCCTATTCGTTGTCACAAATCTTCCTCCAGACAATAAAGCTTGGTATATGTCCGATTGATTTCCCTGCTGATTTCATCAATCTTTTCTGCCATAAGCTCTCCTGTCTCTTTATCCATAAGAGAAACTGCTTCTGTACCATGCTCTGTCTGCTCCAACTTAAAAGCAGACACACGATTCACATCCAAACAATGCCATTTCCCTATCAATTTTTCCAATTCCTTTACATTGGAATATACTGTCGCCAACCGACCTGCATAGCACAGATTATTACATTCTGTCAGGATATACGGACTGTGTGTAGTCACAATCGCAGATCCTCCTGTCAGATTGAGATATGCCACAATAAAATCAAATATTTCTTTCTGTAGTGTCGGATACAAATGCGCTTCCGGTTCTTCAATCATCAAAAATGATTTTTCACCCTTAAGCATCAATACATATAGCTGATTATACAGCCATAGCACTTCCTGTTGACCGGAGGAAATAAAATCAATCGGTATATTGTTCCCTGTTTCATTCAGCCGCAGATACTCTTTACTTCCATTGTAAAAATATTCTCCCTTCATTCCTTTCACAATAGCATCGTTCATCCAGGAAACATCAAATCTTCGTGTCTCTGAGGGAAATTGTCTGTGTGCCTGTTTCACTCCCTTTGCAAATACCGGCTGAAGACTCTCTATCCCCTGCATAAATTTTCTGTTTAACGGCTCCATATCGTCATAGTTTAATTTCGTTTTTTGATTTGCCAATAATGACAGCATAGATCTTCCTGCCGGAATATAATACGTAGACATATCGTCTTCCAGAATTGCCGATACTTTTTCCTCCAGTTCTCCCAAAAAGCTTCTATTTGCCACAATTACACGAGGAGACATCCCATCCTCGGACACAAATTCAGCGTAGAAGTCGGCGCATATATCTTCTAATTCGCATATCTTCTGTAATAGCTTTTCGCTATATCCGATGGAAAGATATTTTCTCTTTTTCTTTACCAAGCGAACCTTCATTATATGATCACTGCAATATTCATATTGGACAAAAAGGTCATCCGGCAACCCCCAGCTATATCCAAAAAGCTTAATAAAGCTATCCTTAACCCTATAATTCATGGCTTTCGGAAATCCATACTCCGATTTTCCGTTCAGCGCAACATCGTACAAATACTGTAATAACAACTCTTTAAAGCTTCTGAAAAAATAAACCGCCTTACAAAGCGTACTTTTTCCCGTTGCCTGCTCTCCAATAAAAAGAGTGAGTTGCTTTATTTCAATATTCATACTCCGAATTGCACCCAGCTGATTTACAATTAACCTGGCCATCTTCCTGATTACGATACTTTGCGCTGCAGAGCATCATCTTTCCTTTCCAATGACTTTTACATTAAATCCTAGGTATAGTATACCAATAAAAATCTGTTTTTGTATAGTATAACTTAAAAACAGCAGATATGTTACACTTCCCCTTCTCCATCTTTGCCAATTTAAGAAAATCATCAGACAAATATAATATCCGAATTGTTCCCGTCTTCGTACTTGATTCATCAAATACCATAATTACGGAAGAAAATCTTTCTCCACACCTAAGCGCAATGGCTTGCTTTTCCTCCAAAAAATCTATCCATTGTACAAACAGTTCCTCCTGCATCTCAAACGAATACCTGCTTCTTCCATCAGATAATTCCCAACTTCGCTCTTTTTCCTTCCAATGTATTCTGCAGTCACTACTATATTCCGGTACCAATTCTTCTTCCGGCACCACCCCTTTGGCCATAAATACAATCGTTCCATCCTCCAGAAGAGCGACAGCTGTCTTATCTTTAAACTCTTGACACTGCCATTAAGGTCTCTCTTACCTCTCTATAATCAGTACTGTTTCCAAAGGAAAGCAGAGGCATTCGATGCGCCTGCGCAAACGGAATCGCCTTGGATGTAAAGCTACTGAAAGAAGCTACAGCCACCTGATAAAGATATCTTTTCATGGGATAACAAGTAGTCTTTTTTGTATAGGAACTCTTTCTGGCTTTCAGGATTTCCTCTGTCACGACTTCAAATCCGTTGATATCTTCTTTTAATCCAAGTGCATTTCTTATCTCCGGTAACCCAATTGCTTTGTTATGGCACTTGCATTCTACCAGTAACCTAGTCGGAAAACAGAACGGCGTCTGATAAGGCGGATCCATAAGGACGTCAGCATTGTGGGACTGTCCCAGTCCCTGAACCATTCTTCCCGCCGAACCATCATAAACAAACAAATCATCCTTATACGATCGTCTAAAGCCGGAATATAGGAGCAGTTTATCAACAATCGAAACACAGAATACCATCACCGCAATAATTATCTCATCCTGACTTATATTAAAGCAAGTATTTCATTCCGGGCATATATCGTTCAAGTAGCTCACCAAGCTTATCTATTATTTTCCTCTCACCCTTTCCTAACAACACTTCTCGTATTAATCCAATAAAAATACAAAGAAGCATTATACAAGCTACAAGGAATGCCAACAACCAAAACCCTTTGATATCGACTGACTGAAAGTATTTTGACTCAACAATCAATGGCATAAGTACCGAAACCATTGCATTATTCAAAGCAAATACAGCAAAAATATTCTTTGCCAGTCTGTTTACCACATTAGATTGAATGGTCCATTCTTTTACTAAACTAAAAAGAATAATCGCCATAACGATATTTGTAATACTATTATCTTTGCACCAATGATGATAGACTGTCCCAAAACGGATTGGGAACGCATGTGACACACTATTAATTATCCACAAACCTATAAATAATGAGATTCTCTTTCTTTTCGACCACTCTACAAGACCATAGTTCCGAATATAACCACCAATCATATAAATTATAATCATTTGTATCAAACCTTTTCCATTGTCAGGAACAATTTCAAAATAAAAAAGAGTGGGAAATACGCTAAATAGCAATATTACTATTCCAAGCAGCTTCCGCAGTTCCCTTTTCCCCAAGGATTCTATAAATGTATGAATATAACCACTCAGGCAAAACAAGCATACATACGTAGAATAAAACCAATATTTCCTGGTTATAAATGGCAATGCCGTCTTGATAAGCTGTTCCAACAATGCGGAACCCTGCATCTGTGTCGGCGTCAACACACATAATAATAGTGTCTCAATAGCAGAATAACCTATCATCATGAATTCCATTTGCAGCAATTTTTTTACACTAAATTTTAAACCAAAGTATCCTGATATCAAAATAAAGCAAGTGACGCCTATGTTGCAAATCCCATTCACAACACTATTGAAAAATACTTTCTCGTTATTGTTAGTGAAAAAATATCCCTGATACATATTTGCATGTATGAAAACAATCATATACATAGATATGATACGCAGTACTTCAAAGCTTGACTCTCTTTTTTCGTGTCTCATTTTTTTCAACATCCGTAACAGTGCTGCATAGTAAAGGTATAATAAAAGAAGCTCTATTTATCTTTCCTCTCCCACAACACTTCATATCTGTCTACGATATACTCCCAACTGTAATTCTCACGGATTCTCTTCCTGGCTCTGTCTCCCAAATCTCTTCTCACAGACACCTCCAACTGATCGCTCTGATCAATCAGACCGGCAAGATTTCCCGCCTCTTTATTCCAATACAGGGCAGCATCCTCTGCTACCTCTCTGTTGAAGCCTACACCGAGTAACAAATTCAAATCGGTGCTTCCCAGGGCTTCCAACAGACTAGGGTTGGTTCCTCCCACTTCGTGTCCGTGAAAATATCCATATGCATTTTCACGGATTTTCTTCAACAACTCCTGTTCATAAACCGTACCTACAAATTTAATTCTGGAATCTTTGCTAAAATGCAGTTCCGCCTCCAGTTCCTTGAGGAAAATGTCGTTCGCAGTCGTAATGATTGCCAAATCCTTATGAGAGGCAGAAGCCATAAATTCCCGAATGATCACTTTAAAATTATTCTCCGGAACAAACCGTCCTACCATAAGATAGTATTCTCCCGGCTGCAATCCATGATGATTCATCCATTTTAGATATACACTGTCATCATTTCTCAGCTTGGATACACTTGTTTCCGAACCGTATGCGATAAACTCGGTCTGTGGAGAGTACTGAGAATAGCTTTCCTTGATATACGTCTCTATATTGATACTGTCGCAGATCACCAGATCGGCCGACCTGACCATAAGCCTTTCTGAAATCTTCCAGTACCTCTGAATCGGCACGGACCACTTTGCCCTTTTCCACTCATGTCCATCGGGATTGATATATAGCTGTCCCCCTAATCTTCTGATCTTTCTTTTGTAGAAGGTGATAAAAGGCCCTATCCTGCATGCCAGAACATAAAACACGGGGGTCTTTATCTCCGTATGCTTTTTACAATATCTGATACAATATTTCAAAGCCACCAGATCATAATAAACGGCTTTCGGTGATCCAAGCTCCGGAATCTTGAAATTAAAGCACTCCGCATGATTATGTTCATATGTGCTGTTTTCCGTTCCCATACAGGCCACATGATACTGTATGTTATCAGACTTTTGATACTCCGTCAGCTTTTCCACAAAGGTTTCAAAACCACCGTAGGCAGCCGGAATCCCCTTACTTCCAATGATAAATACATGTTTCTTTTGCCCGATTCTTTCCCTTTGCAGTATTTTTGTAAGTCGCTTTTGGTATTTTCCTTCCCGCCGCACGTACCAAATAAACTTGATATTTGTTACCAGATATCTTTTCCATAATCTGCGTGGATCCTGTATCAGCCTGACCAGCCACTCTAAACTCCGCTCCTGCATCCACTTGGGCGCCCGCTTCAATTTTCCTGCATGATAATCAAAACCGGCTCCCACACCAAACATCAGCCCATGGATTTTGCTCCTGTGCTCATACATCCATTTTTCCTGTTTGGGTGCTCCAAGGCCAACCCAGACAATATCGGGGTTGCTTTCATTGATTCTGCGGATTACCCATGCATCCTCTTCCTCGCTCAAGGGTCGAAATGGAGGCGAATACATCCCTGCCACCTGCAGATTCGGATACTTCTTCCTTAAAACTACTTGAAGCGCATCCAATGTA
>JAFQLB010000110.1 GCA_017396675.1 Lachnospiraceae bacterium | reverse complement strand
AATGGAAAAAAGGAACAGATCTGAGCATCCATTCCTTTTTCTGTCTTTCGGTTCTTTCACGGAAGCGCACTTCCCACGCACACCTCTCGCCAAAAGTAACCTCCTTTCCTGCTTACACAAGGATTATAGCAGGCGGGGTTAAGAGGATATGGCTGCGGGAGAAAACAGCGTCTTTTACACTTCATTTCCCGTGAATCTGATACTGACAGCAGGCGTTTTCCTCAAAACGGCTGCTTAAATTCCATATTTTGGAAATTGCGGCGTCTATAATGGGATATACCCATCCTCATCGGAAGGCGTCATCGCCTCCCCGGAATTTATTTGCAGACTTCACAAAAGATGGGAATATTACTACGGCAGAAGCGAGTGACATCATGATCCCCAACAAATTTTACAGCCGGCTGTCAGATTTAAGAATACAACGTAACTTCTCTGCCAGAGACTTAAGCCTGTCTCTGGGACAAAGTGCCGGATACATCAATAAAATCGAAAACAAAAAATCCGTCCCTTCCATGCTGATGTTCTTTGCCATATGTGAGCAGCTGAACATCTCTCCCAAAGAATACTTTGATGATGAAGTGGAGAATCCCGGACTGCTTCAGGAGGCCGTCGAGGAGTTAAAGCGTCTGAAGCCGGAGCAGCTCAGACACCTATTGGCTGTCATGAAGGATCTGAATGCCTCCAACACACCGAAAAAGAGTAAGAAAACATGAACCTGCCCGGAAAATTTCCGTTTGTCCGTTTGTACATATGTAATCCCTTACTCCTGCGTGGAAATCCTGATCATATCCGAAGACAATGCATGAACTCTCCCGGAGTCCTCTACGATTTTTTCCACCCCTGCCTTATACACAAGGATCGCTTCCGAAATAGCCGCCACGGAGCTTTGATTGTTCTCTGTACACCGGCTGACCTCATCAATCTCATCACGCAGCTGCAGGAAAACGCTCTCTACCTCCGATACATTGTTGTTCTGTGCTTCAATATTTCGATACAGAGAGGTAAAATGATCTGTCAGCTGTCCAAAGCTATCGCGCAGCTCATTCAGCTTCTCCAGTGAAGTCTCCATGGTATGATCGTTATCCGCAAGCTGATTTACGGTTTTTTCCACCTGAATCTGCATCTGATCTATCACGCCGGCCACCTGGGCGGAGCATTTCGTACTGTCCACGGCCAACTCCTGTACCTTCGTCGCCACTACGGCGAAGCCCGCACCGTTCTGACCGGCTCTTGCCGCTTCAATAGAGGCGTTCAGTGCAAGCATGGTTGTACCGGATGCAATGCTGTCCAGCTGACCCGTCACATCCGATATCCTCTGCATATGCTCTTCCAGCAGACGAAATACCCGGTTGATCTGAGCTGTGGCCTCTCTCACCGACAGAAGCTGGCGACTCATCTCCTCGATATTCTGTCTGTTGGCTGCCAACGCATTCTCCACATCATGAACCCCGGTGGTCAGTGCCTCTACCTGTTCCTGCGTGGCATGCATTTTGACCTTCACATTCTCACAGGCGTCCACCACATTCTGTGCCCCCTGTCTGATCTCCTCCGATCCCTCTCTCAATTCCGTCGTATTGCCGTCCAGCTGCTTTCGTGTCCTGCGCAGTGTTGCAATACTGTCATTGGAATTCTCAAAGTTATTCTGCAGCTCGTTTCCAAGCTGTGTCAGAGAGCTCAGAAGCTTCTCTGCTTCTCTGGCACGATTCTCGCTGATGGCAATATACACGCGTCCCCGTTTGATGGTCTGGTAGATCAATATGGCGGCCAACGTAAAGATCACGGTACACATGATAAACTGACCGAGGCTCTCCGCCTTTTCCGGATGGATCACATATAAAAGAGCCAGCAAAATATCACAGATTACCACCTGCGCCAGGGCGTATTTGGGTCTGAAATACAGTGCTGTCATCGCTATGACCGCAAGAAACAAAGGGAAATCATCACTGTAGTAATCGCCGCTGTTGATAGAAATAATAAATACCACAAAGGCCAGCCCGATGGATACGGTGAGCTGCCGATAGCTTGCAGAAACCTTTAAAAAGTGCATCAGAATCAATGCGCCCCCAAAAACGGCCATGGTGATTCCTACCGTCAGTGCCCCTCCCATATTGCCGCCGAAAAGATTCTTTAAAAGAAATACTCCTGAGACCGGAAACGTGATCCAAAGCATGATCCTGAAAATCTTCTGTTCCGACATAGGTGCCTGTATCCGCTTGTGTTCCATGTTGTTTCCTCCTTTGTCATATAGAGCCCCTTGGCTCCGGATGATTCCCGTTAACACTTCTTTTACCATTATACCAGAAATAAATATATTTGCACCCCTAAATTCCTCTCACAAGAGGTTTGCATTGGTTTTAACACAAGTATTTCAGACTCTCTTGACCTTTTTTTGCACTCAGATTAGTCTGGTTTTCTACGGCTCCATACCCGACTGACACATCATGCTCCAATCGGTCATTCCGGAAAAAGAAAGCTTTCTCTCAAAAAAGAAAACTCCGTAACGTGGATCCGCAGTTTTACGGCAAACAGCCAATGTATTCGGACGTATAAAAAACCGGGCAGTTGCACGTT
>JAFQLB010000009.1 GCA_017396675.1 Lachnospiraceae bacterium | reverse complement strand
TTCTGTTGCACTGGCCTTGGAGTCACCTCCACCGGACGTTATCCGGCATCCTGCCCTATGAAGCCCGGACTTTCCTCACCTGTCGATTGACAGCTGCGATCACTTATCCTACTTACGATCATACATTGAAACAGCTTCCCCCTACAAACTCCCTGACAATGGAATTGTTGGGAAGATTCTCACTCCCCGCTCCCAGAAAATATCCCAGGAATTTCAAAAGACGCTTGGCTTCAAAATATTCCGGATCCTCTCCCTTGATCCCAAACAGAAGATGCTCCGCATAATTCTTCAACACTGCCAATTCGTACAGTGTTGCGGAATTGAACATGGCATCGGCACTTTCCTGATAAGGAAAAATGTTCTCTTCCTCTCCTCTTCTGACCGAAGCCCACATACCCAGCGTTCTTTGCGCCGTAGCTCCTCTCGTTCTGGCGTCTCTTACCATCCGCCGCAGCAATCTGCCGTCGGTGGTTGGAATTCGATTGTGCTCATCCACATTCAGGCAGGTCAGCGCACTGATGTATATTTTATATTTACTCTCCTCCGGCAGGGCATAGGACATCTTATCATTGAGTCCGTGAATGCCTTCTATAACAAGAATATCTTCCTCTCCCAAGGTCTTGTAATCTCCCGTATATTCCCGCATTCCCGTACGGAAATTAAATTTGGGCATTTCCACGGTCTTGCCTGCCAACAGATCACACATATCACGATTGAAGGTTTCCACATCTATGGCGCCCAGACATTCAAAATTATAGTTTCCGTTCTCATCAAGAGGGGTCTGCTCCCTGTTGACAAAATAGTCATCCACGGGAATCGGATGGGGCTTCAGACCGTGGGTACGAAGCTGTACCGAAAGCCTGTGAGAGAAGGTTGTCTTTCCCGAAGAGGAGGGGCCTGCGATCATGACAAACTTCACGCCCTTTCGCCCGGCGATCTCTCCCGCAATCTCCGCAATTTTTCTCTCCTGCAAAGCCTCCTGCTGCAGGATCATTTCATGGAGTCTTCCTTCACAGATGATTCGATTCAAATCCCCTACTGTGTACACACCCAGGTTTTCCGCCCATTTGGTGGATTCCATAAGCGTATCGAACAGCTTTTTCCTGGGAACAAAGGGCTGCAATGCAAAGGGATCCTTCGCGGTGGGAAGCAGCAGCATCAGTCCTTCTTCATAAGGAATCAGATCAAAGGTTTTAAGATATCCCGTAGAGGGTACCATATACCCGTAATTGTAATCATAGTAGCCATCCAGACAGTAGAGATTCACATAGGAACTGCGACGATACCAGAACAATTCCCGCTTATCCTCCATTCCCTGTGCTTCAAAGATCTTTCTGGCTTCTCTCACGGAAAAGGGCTGCTTATGTATAGGCAGATCCCGGGCCACCATTTCCTGCATCCTTGCTTTTACCCTGGCCGTAAACTCTGCATCGGCCTTGAACTTCCCTTTCACGGAGCAATACCATCCGTGACCGATGGTAAACTCCACCTTGATCTTTCCCTCCCGGGCGTCACCAACCACATCCTTTACAGCCTTCACCAGCAGCATGATCACACTTCTTTGGTAGGTGGAATGTCCGATCTTATCCTTCATCGTTATAAAGGAAAGCTCCCCGCAGTCCCGTTCCAGACGTTTGCTCAGCTCCTGTATCTTACCGTCTGCAATGACCAGAACGATGGAATGATCGTACCTTGGCTGGTACTCGGAGGCGATTCTTTCTAACTGAACACCGGATTCATATTGTTTTTTTTCTCCGTTAATTGTGACTGTAAGCATGACAATCCCCTTTCTGAAAAGACAAAACCCTATATGACCCAAAATGGCTCTTTTTCCTGTGCCTTAATGATCTCTGTCTGCGGCAGCTCCCGACGCAACACTTCTTCCATATGAGAGGAAAACACCTTTTCCAATCCGTAATGTCCCGCATCCATCACTGCCATGCCCTGTGCGGCGGCATCCTGACCGTGGTGGTGTCCCACATCCCCCGTGATCAGAACCTCCGCTCCCTGCTCCATGGCACACTTTGCATACTCTTTACCGGATCCGGGAACCAGCGCAACACATCGGATCAGCCTGTCTGCTTCTCCGAATACCCTGACATCGGGAAGCCGAAAAACCTCTTTTACATGGCAGGCAAATTCTTTCAGTGTTATCGCCACGTCAAGCTCTCCTATTCTGCCGATCCCCAGATCCGCTTTCCCATCCTCGGACACAGGCTCAAGCGGACGGCATTCTTTCAGATGCAGCAGGTCTGCCACCGTCTTTGCCATTCCCGTCGCATCAAAATTGGTATGCATGGTATAGCAGGCAATATCATGCCGCATCAGACGACAGACACGCTTTCCCACGTAACTCTCCGTAGTGACGGATTTCATACCGGAAAAAATCAGCGGATGATGGGTAATCAACAAATCCGCACCGACCTCTATGGCCTGTGAAATCACATCCTCCGAGGGATCCAGAGCCAACATGATTTTTCTTATCTCTTTCTCTGCATCCCCCACCAGCAATCCCACATTGTCCCAGGATTCCGCCAAATGGGGCGGCACAAGCAATTCCAGACATTTTATCACTTCTTTACATTTCATGGTCATACCACCTCAGTCCCCGCCGTATCAGGAGCAGTCTTTCCTCCAGTCCTTTGGCGGCATTATTAAGTCTTAAAGGTTCTTTGTTTTGAGAGCCTTCACCTCGTTTTTCCGCTGCTTTTACCCTAAGCTGCGTCAACAGGCTTTCATACAATACCTCTTCTTTCTCCAGATATTCTTTCAGTACCGGATGACGACGTCGCAGCAGACAGGGCCCATAGGCATCCTCCGCCTTCATTGTCTCCACTGTCTCCGCATCCCTCTCATCGTCCCGGGATCCGTTTTCCCCGGCTACTCTCATCATAGGATAATACTTTCCCTCTTCCTTGACCATATTTTCCTGCAGGATCACAAAGCCGTTTTCTCTTAAAAACCGTCGAACTCTGTGGATTTCCGACTGTGGCTGCAGAACGAACTGCTTCATCTCCCGGAATCTGTCCAGGCTTTCCGTGAGGATTTTGATTGTCAGTCTTCCTCCCATTCCGGCAATCACCGCTGCATCCGCTTCTCCCTTCCCCAGTGCTCGGGCGCCGTCGGAAAGGCGAAGATCAATGTATGTAGACAGCTGTTTTTCCTGAATATGGGTGCGTGCCCTGTCAAGGGGACCGGGGTTTACATCCATGGCAATGCAGGATGCAAATCTTCCCTTTGTGATCAGATATATGGAAATATATCCGTGATCGCATCCGATATCTGCCGCACAGTTTCCGGGTGCCAGCAAATCCGCCACCGCCTGCAGACGTTTTGATATTTCCACAAAAACAGCTCCTTTATTCCAGATAATCCTTCAGCTTGCGGCTGCGGCTGGGATGGCGCAGCTTGCGCAGTGCCTTTGCTTCGATCTGACGGATTCGCTCTCTTGTAACTTTAAACTCTTTTCCTACTTCTTCCAGAGTTCTGGCTCTTCCGTCATCCAATCCAAACCGAAGGCGAAGCACCATCTGCTCCCGCTCCGTAAGTGTTCCCAGCACCTCCACCAGCTGTTCCTTCAGTAATGTGAAGGCAGCCGCATCCGCAGGTATGGGCACGTTGTCATCCTGGATAAAGTCTCCCAGATGACTGTCTTCCTCTTCACCGATAGGGGTTTCCAGAGAAACCGGTTCCTGCGAGATCTTCAGTATTTCCCGCACTCTGTCTTCAGGCATATTCATCTCCGCAGCAATCTCTTCCGGGCTTGGCTCTCTGCCCAGTTCCTGCAGCAGCTGTCTGCTGACCCGAATCAGCTTATTGATAGTCTCCACCATATGCACGGGAATACGTATGGTTCTAGCCTGATCTGCAATGGCTCTTGTAATGGCCTGGCGAATCCACCAGGTAGCATACGTAGAGAATTTATACCCTTTACGATAATCGAATTTTTCAACAGCTTTGATCAATCCCAGGTTTCCTTCCTGAATCAGATCAAGGAACAACATACCCCTTCCCACATAACGCTTGGCAATACTGACGACCAGACGGAGATTGGCTTCTGCCAGGCGCTTTTTCGCCTCTTCATCCCCCTCTTCCATCTTTCTGGCCAGTTCGATTTCCTCTTCTGCCGTCAGCAACGGAACCTTGCCGATCTCTTTCAGATACATACGCACCGGATCTTCGATACTGATACCGTCCGGAACACTCAGATCGATGTTTTCCACATCCACTTCGTCTTCCTCGGAAAGAATGATCTCCTCATCCTCAATCAGCTCTTCTTCCTCCGTGATCCTTAAGATGTCCACACCATTCTGCTCCAGATACTCCGCCAGTCTGTGAAGCGCTTCCTCTTCCAGTGTCAGCTCCTTGAAGAAATCCAATACTTCCTGATACTCCAGAACATTCTTCCTTTTCTTGGCAAGGGCCAGGAGCTCTTTTACTTTTTCTTCGTATTTTGCCTTTGTGTTTTCATCCATTTTCGGGGTTCCATCCTTCCATACAAAAAATTCATACAATCATGCGGTTTTATTCTAGTTTTGTCATCACCACAAAGAAATATGCGTTTTTTTCAGCTCTTCCAGCGCTTTTTTTCCTGAAATTACCTGATTTAATGCACTTGTCTCACTTCCCAATCTGGCTGTATAGTAGGCCAGACTGTTTTGCTTGACGGTAACCAGTACATCATGCACTGCCTTTTCCCTTTCCTGCTTTGTCTCTGCCTCCGCCAATTTCGTGTTGAATAATTCTGCCGCTGCCCGCTGCTCTTCCTCTTCCCGAAACAGACTGATAATGTCAGCGGGAGACATCTTTCCCCGGGACAGATCCCGAAACAGCTGATCTGCCACCTTGCGGCAGAACTCTTCCGTAAAATCCTCCGGCGAAAGCCAGGGACGCAGCTTTTCATACAGCCCCGGCTCCTCCGCCAGATAGGTAAGCATCAGCCTCTGTGCCTTCCTGCCCGCATCTTCCGCTTTTTGCCTGCCGCCCCGGTTCATTCCCGTTCGTGTCACAGGCTGCAGGGGCTGTGTCAGTCCCGTTTTCATGGCATGTCCGTTCACCAGACTGCGCAGATTCTCAAATCCGATGGCATACTTATGGGCTATGGTCTGTATATAATTCTCCCGCTGTGCAGCTTCCTCAAATCTGCACATTCTGGCTGCGATCTCCCTGTGGAATCTCGTTCGTTCCTCCGGATCCTCCAGAGAAAACTGTCTCTCCAGCATGCGGATCTCGAACAGAAACCCATTTTCCGCCCCATCGATCCTTCGCTGAAATTCTTCCGCTCCCTCCTGCCGGATCAACTCATCCGGGTCCTTGAAGGGATGCAGATCAATAACCTTGCCCGTCAGATCCGTCTGCCGTAAAATATCCAGCGCCCGCAGCGCTGCGTTCACACCGGCATCGTCGCTGTCGTAGGCCAGCAGCACCTGAGACGCATATCGGCGGACCAAGCCTGCCTGTCCGGAAGTAAAGGCGGTTCCCAGCGAGGCCACAGCCTGAGGGAATCCCGCCTGGTGCAGCGCAATCACATCCATGTATCCCTCGCACAGGATCAAATGATTCTTTCTGGCAGTTCTGGCAAAATTCAAACCGTACAGATTACGGCTCTTATCAAAAACACTTGTCTCCGGAGAATTCAGATACTTGGGATTTCCTTCTCCCATTACCCGTCCTCCGAAACCGATGACTCTGTGATTTACATCAGAGATGGGAAACATCACCCGATTCCAGAATTTATTGTGAATACCATGCTTTTCGTCGGCACTTGCCAATCCCGCATCAATGATTTCCTTATCACGGTATCCCTTACTCTTTAAATAGTTTGTCAGATCACCGCCGGTTTTATCGGCATACCCCAATCCAAACCTGTGCATGATCTCATCCGTCAGTCCCCGCTTCTGCAGATAGGCAAGGCCTGTCCTTCCCCGGGGATGCCGCAGCTGATAATAGAAGTACCTTGCCGCTTCCTTATTGATAGCAAGCAGCAAGGATTTTCTGTCGGCTTCCTTCTTGGCCTCTGCAGAATATTCTGCCTCGGGAAGAGAAATGCCCGCTTTATCCGCCAGTGATTTTACCGCCTCCTGGAAAGAGTAATTCTCATAGTTCATCAAAAAAGTGTATACATTTCCGCCCGCACCGCAGCCGAAGCAGTAAAACATCTGCTTTGTGGGTGACACGGAAAAGGAAGGAGATTTCTCATTATGAAAAGGACAAAGCCCAAAATAACCGGCGCCTTTTTTCTGCAGTCTTACATATCCCGATACGATATCCACGATATCATTGGCCGCCCTGATCTCTTCTACCAGTTCATCCGGATAATACATGTACCTTTCTTCTCCTTCTTGCCCATCTACCCGTGCCAGGCTTTGGGTATGTATATCTCCTCATACTTGGCAATGGCAAACCGATCCGTCATAGCCGCGATATAATCGCAGACAACGCGCTCTTTTGATTCTCCGTCGTACATCATACGCTGATGTTCTCTGGGAAGCAGATCTGCATGAGCCATGTAATATGCATACAGCGTTTCTATCAGCATCTCTGCCTTTTTTTCTTCGCTTTTGGCCTCCCGGTTATTGTAGACACGTTCAAACATGAAGGCTCTCAGATTCATCATGGCTTCAGCCACAGGCTGCGACATGGCGATCTCATTTTTTCCGTAGCTGTTGGTCACAAGGTCATGAATAAAACGATCCAGCCTTGCACCGGTGGTCTCTCCCGCCACTTCCCGAATTTCCCGCGGCACATCCCTTTCTGTCAGGATCCCGCCCCGAATGGCATCATCCATATCATGATGCATGTAGGCGATCTTATCGGAAAATCGAACAATCTTTCCTTCCAGCGTCGAGGGTGTTCCCGATGTCTGGTGATTCAGAATGCCGTCTCTGACCTCCAGTGTCAGATTCAGTCCCTGTCCGTCTTTTTCCAGTACGTCTACGGTGCGTACACTCTGTTCATTATGCCGGAAGCCCAGAGGACAGATCCTGTTTAAGGCTCTCTCTCCCGCGTGTCCGAAGGGTGTATGTCCCAAATCGTGCCCCAGTGCAATGGCTTCCGTCAGTTCTTCATTTAACTGCAGTGCCTTGGCAATGGTTCTTGCATTCTGACTGACCTCCAGAGTATGCGTCAGCCGGGTTCTGTAATGATCTCCCTCCGGCGTCAGAAACACCTGGGTTTTATCCTTCAGCCGCCGAAATGATTTGCTGTGCAGAATGCGGTCACGATCCCGCTGGAACACCGGCCGGATATCGCAGTGTGCCTCCTGCCTGAGTCTGCCTCCCGAATGCATGCTTAAGGCAGCATAAGAGGAAAGATATATAGATTCCCATTTTTCCTGGCTTTCCCGTATTGTCATGGTATCCTCACCCGTGAACGTGGCCTTCCGTAGGACGTTCTTATTTCCGCAAATCCATAGGGTCAAATATCCGCTCTACTATAAGTATTCTGCGTCAACAACGGTTTTCCTTTATTTTTGTATAAATTCTTAGGAAAATGCTGAGGTGATCGGTATTCCCTCAGAGCAAAGCCGCGATCCAGGGTACCATCAGCACCGTCAATAATCCCGTTATCACGATAGCCAAAGAACTCATGGCCGCCTGCAGCTCTCCCATCTCAATGGCTCTTGTGGTTCCTATGGCATGGGAGGAGCTTCCCAACGCAAGACCCTGAGCCACGGGATCCGTAATCCGGAATACTTTCAGCAACGCGGAACCTGCCACCGCACCGGAAGCTCCGGCGATCATCACCCCCATAACGGCAATGCCCGGAACCCCTTCAATCTCAGCCGCCACTCCCAACGCAATGGCGGAGGTGATACTCTTTGGCAGCAGAGAAAGAATCAAGGTTCTGTCAGCACCAAACATGGTAAGAAGTAAAACGATAACCACCGCATGCCCCAGGCAGCCCGCCGCAATACTGATCAGAACTGCCGGCAGATTGGTGAGCAGCATCTGAACCTGCTTGTACAGAGGCACCGCCAGACACACCGTCACCGGTGTCAAAAAAAAGCTCAGATATTTGGCTCCGTATTGATAGGTTTCGTAGGAAATCCCCGTTACAGTCAGCAGAACGATAATAATGATAACCGAAATCAGAAGTGCATTCAGAACGGTAATTTTCCATTTCTTCTCCATCCAAACCCCTGCCCGGAATGCCACAAGACTCAGGGCAATTCCAAAAAACAAAGAGTCTCCCAACAATTCATTTAGATCCATCTGCCTTATCCTCCTTCCTGCCGCTGTGTTTTCTGATCATCTGTGCCGTGATCCCCGTAATTCCAAGCACGGCAGCAAAGGAAAGAAAGCTGGCGATAAACAAAGCCGCCACCTTCCCCTCTACCAATCCCAAGGTATTCATAAAGCTGACTGTGGGTTCGATAAAAAAAAGAGGCATGATGGACATCAAAAAGCGAGCCGTATCCTCCACCTGATCCAGTTTTACTATGCCGGTAAGAAGCAGTAAAAACATCAGTACCAGACCGTATACGCTTGCAGGCACGGCAAAGGGAAGCAGATAATTCATCAGCTCCCCCGCAAAACTTACCGTAAGAATAATCATCAATTGAAACATGTACTTCATCTGTATACCTCAAACATAAATTCCGCGCACTTTTCAATGGCATTGTACGCCTTTTTGGAAGGAGACATCTGGAACACATGCCACATCCCCTTATAAATCTCCAGAGAGCTTTTTACTCCCTTTTTTAACAACAGCTTATGCAGTGCCGTGGCGTCACTTAACAGAACTTCATTTTCTCCCACCTGAATATAAACAGGCGGAAACCCGGTAAAATCTCCGTAGAGCGGTGAAATCAGGGGATTTTTCAAATCCTCACCGAATGCATAATTGTCCGTCATCTGACGCAGATATGCAATATTCAGTATGGGATCGATCTCTGCCTTGGTGAGGTAGGATCTGCCTGTTGCCAGCATATCCGTCCAGGGCGAGAGAAGGACAAGTCCGCCCGGAAGTCTCCTGTTCTCCTGTTTCAGCCGCAAGGCCAGGGAAAGGGCAAGATTGCCTCCCGCAGAATCTCCCGCAAGGATCACCTCTTTCGCCCCATAGCCCAGAAGCATCAGATAATCCCAGGCCTTCAGTGCATCCTCCAACGCCGCAGGATAGGGATGCTCCGGAGCCAGCCTGTAATCGAAGGCCAGAACATCCATGGATGTCACCGCCGCCAGCTTGGTGGTCAGAGTTCTGGCATACAGGCAGCTTCCGGTAGAATAACCTCCACCGTGGCAGTACAGGATCACATACTTCTTCATCCGCGCCCTGTCTGCAGTGATCCACTCCCCTTCCATCCCGTGGATAGAGACCGGTGTAATCTCTGTCTCTTTATTGGTTCCCAGCAAAGCGCCGAAATAATCCTGCGATTGGCGATGCTTTTCAATGTCCGTATGTTCCACAACTTCATGTACCCGCTTGATCAGCTGCATCAGATTCTGGTTTCTCTTTTCCGACAGCACTTTTGTATTATCCTTTCTCTATTTCCCCATTTTCCACCTTTCTCCCGGTGTCCGGGGATACCGCATCATGCCCTGCACCTCTCTTCCTTGGCCGGGCATCGGCAGCTGTTGCCACACAGATCAGACAGTAGAATCCCGTCAAAATACTCATCGATCATCTCCTGCAGCCCCTTCCACATGGCTACGGTTCTGCAGCTCTCGGCACGACAGCAGGACTCCTCCTTTGGACCCTCTGTCTCGCCCACAGCGTTTCCCGGCAGAACGCTCCCCACTGCATCCAGTCCGCCCTCTGTCAGCCGAAGGATCTCTCCTACTCTGTATTCCTCGGGGCGGCGGCAGAGACGATACCCGCCTCCCTTGCCGTGTACCCCCTCTATCAGCTTATTCTTCGCCAGAACCGGAAGGATCCTCTCCATATACTTCAGGGAAACTCCCTGCCGTCCGGCGATGGTCTTCATGGGAATGTAACCGGACTGACCGGATTCCGCAAGATCGATCATCACCCGCAGGGCATATCTTCCCCTCGTCGATATAATCATACGTCCACCCCTTCTCCTAATGACCGTGATGGCTGCAATGACTGCAGTTTTCACAATCCGGGAACTGTTCCTTTGCGTAAGGGATATCATTCTTTTTGTAATAATCCAGGATCGCCAGCTTGATCGCCTCCTCTGCCAGAACAGAGCAATGCATCTTCACCGGCGGAAGACCCTCCAATGCCTCGGCCACTGCCTGATTCGTAAGCTCCAAAGCCTGAGCTACGGGCTTTCCTTTGATCAGCTCGGTAGCCATAGAGCTGGAAGCGATGGCGGAGGCGCAACCGAAGGTCTCAAATTTGACGTCCTCGATGATATCATTTTCAATCTTTAAATAAATCTTCATGATATCCCCGCATTTCATATTGCCGGCTTCTCCGATGCCGTCAGCCTCCTCCATGCATCCGATATTTCTCGGATTGCGAAAATGATCCATTACTTTTTCACTGTATAAAGCCATAGTTTCCTCCATTCTTTGCTTTTCACAAATTCAGTCTTATAAATTGTATCAATTATGCTTCTGTCATATATGCCCTGTTTCCGGATTGCAGATCTCTCCACACAGGAGACATGCTGCGCAGCTTTTCTACCACTTCCGTGACCGTATCGATCATATAATCCACTTCCTCCCGGGTGATTTCCTCTCCCAGAGAGAGACGCAGAGAACCGTGGGCGATCTCGTGAGGTCTGCCCAATGCCAGAAGCACATGGCTGGGATCCAGAGATCCGGAAGTACAGGCGGAACCGGAAGATGCACTGATGCCCTTGTCATCCAGATACAAAAGCAGCGCTTCCCCTTCCACGCCCTCAAAGCAGAAGCTGACATTGCCGGGAAGCCTTCGCAGAGCATCCCCGTTTAACACTCCATGGGGAATCCGATTCAGTCCCCGGATCAGCCGATCCCGCATTTCCGATAGACGGGCTGCCTTTTCCTCCATGTTCTCACAGATCTCATCCAGTGCCTCGGCCATGGCCATGATGGCGGGGATATTCTCCGTTCCTGCCCGTTTCCCCCGCTCCTGTCCTCCTCCGTAGATGACGGATACGGGCTGAATGCCCTTTCTCACGTAGAGAGCGCCGATTCCCTTGGGGCCGTGAAACTTGTGGGCGGACAGGGACAGCATATCGATGCATTGCTCCTTTACATCAATGGCCAGATGTCCCACCGCCTGAACACTGTCGGTATGGAACAGCACCCCCTTCTCCCTGCACAGCCTTCCGATGTCCGCAACAGGCTGAATGGTGCCTATCTCATTGTTGGCATACATGATGGTCACAAGACAGGTGTCCGGACGAATGGCCGCCTCCACCTGCTCCACACTTACAATCCCCGACTCTCCCACCGGCAAAAGCGTGACCTCAAACCCTCTTTTTTCCAGAGCCTCCAGCGTATGCAGGATGGCATGGTGCTCGAAGGTGGTGGAAATGATGTGTTTTTTATTGTGACGTTCTCCAAGGGCAGCTGCCGACATCAGCGCCTGGGTGTCAGCCTCGCTGCCTCCCGAAGTAAAAATAATCTCCGAGGGCTCACAGCCCAGCCTGCCGGCAATTCTTTCTCTGGCCGAGAGCAGTGCCTCCGCCGCTCTCTGCCCGTCTGTGTGAAGACTGGAAGCATTGCCGTACAGGGTTCCCATAAAAGGAAGCATGGCGTCAATGGCTCTCTTGCTCATTTTTGTTGTTGCTGCATTGTCTGCATATATTTTCATAATGACTCCGTTCCACGCCAAAGGCGTTAAAGTAGCTTATATTTCTTTTACCTACTTAGTAGATTGGTAATATTATACATACACCTGCCTACCATGTCAATAGGTAAATAAAAAGTGTGAATTTTGCCCTTTCCGCTAATAAAAATTGCATTTGAAGGCAAAATACGGTATCATGGTTGTAGTTCGTGGATCGGCTGCATCTATATACTATTTTCGGAAAAGAGAGATATTATGAGTGGTTCCCATTCCAAATCTGCAAAGGATCTTTGGTACAAGCTGGATTTATCCGCCATCGTATATCCCACCCTGCAGCGCAGGGATTTTTCTTCCGTCTATCGACTTTCCGTGGTACTGAAGGAACCCATACGTCCGGAGATACTGCAGAAGGCTGTAGACATCGCCCTTCCCCGCTTTCCTACCTATAAGGTGGCCATGCGAAAGGGGTTGTTCTGGCGCTTCCTGGAGCCCAATCACAGACCCGGGCCCTTTGTGCAGGAAGATATCCGGAATTTCTGCCTGCCCATGTCCTTTAAGGCCAACAACCGATATTTGATCCGGATCTATTATCACAACTGCAGGATTGCACTGGAAGCCCACCACAGTCTGGGAGACGGCACCGGGGGAATGTGTCTTCTGCATACCCTTACCGCTGTCTATCTGCGGCTTCTCGGTCATCCCATCTCCAACGGGTATTTTGTGCTGGATGTGGATCAGCCACCCCATCCGGAGGAACTGGAAGATGCCTACATGCGTTATTCCAACGCCAAGGTACGCCCTCCCCGTCCCATGGAGAAAGCCTATCGGATACGGGGTACCGCAGAGCCCTTCCATACCTTTCACGTCATTGACGGTATTATGAGCGTAAAAAACGTCATGGAAACGGCCGCACGCTATAAAATCACCATTACCGAGTATCTGAACAGCGTATTGCTGTACGCCCTTCTGCAAAAGCAGAAAAAAGAACGGCCTTTTCGGGAACGGCCCGTAAAAATTGCCATGCCGGTGAACCTCCGCCGTTTTTTTCCTTCCAGAACACTTCGGAACTTCATCACCATGGTATACCCTTCCATTGACCCCCGGCTGGGAGACTACAGCTTTGAAGAAATCACACGGCACGTTCATAACTACATGCAGTACTATATTGACGAAAAATTCTTAAGGGGAGACATCACCACCAATGCTGCCACACAGCGGCATCCTCTGATCAGGATCGTCCCCCTCTTTCTGAAGGATTTTGTGGTTCGTAACTTTTATCGCAGAGTACAGGACCGCAACTCTTCCGCCGGGCTGACCAACATGGGTGTTATGAAGCTTCCGGAGGATATGAAGCCCTTTGTCCACCGCTTCGACATTTATATGGGAATTCCCTTTTCCCTGCGCACCAATTGTGCTATTATCAGCTATGAGGATATCCTGACCGTTAATTTTGCCAGCTGTATCCGGGAAACGGATGTGGAGCAATTGTTTTTTTCCCGACTGGTAGAAGACGGTATTCAGGTCACCATCGAGAGTAACCGGTTCTCCTGAGCCGCCCCCGCTGCTCTCCGAAGATTGCGAGGTACTTATGTCCTACTGTGTCAACTGCGGCGTAAAGCTGGAGCAAAGCCTGACAGCCTGCCCCCTTTGCCTTACCCCTGTCATCAATCCCAAGGAACTACAAACCGTCCCCTCTGCCTCCCCCTTTCCGGCGGCAAAGGGCGAAATCGAAACCGTGAAAAAACGGGATCTTGCCATCTGGATGAGTCTCGTGCTGGGCGCCACCTCTCTTTCCTGTTTTGTGCTGAATCTTACGGTCTATCAGGGAAGCCGGTGGTCTTACCCCGTCATCGGAGCCTGCGGGCTGCTGTGGGTTCTGTTGCTGCCTTTGATGTTCAGTGATATCGTAACCTGGAAAGCCGCTCTGATCTGTGACGCCACTGCCATTATCGCCTATCAGTATATGCTGTCCCTTCTCACACCGACGCAGTACTGGTTCTTCCGACTGGCTCTTCCCATTACCCTGTGGACCTTTTTTCTTTGGGGACTGTGTGTGCTCCTTTATAAAAAGGTTTCTCGTGCGCTGCTTGCCACAGCCCTTTACTTTTTTATGGTTACGGGCTTGCTTTGTGTCGGCATTGAGCTGCTGATCAGACAGTATGCGGGGCAGACATTTCTGATTACCTGGTCTGCCATTGTTTTTTCCGTCTGTTTTGTCATCTGCGTGGCTCTGCTGGCCATCCTGTCTCTGGCAGGTCTTAGGAACACCGTACGTAAAAGGCTTCATTTTTAAAGATCGTGCAGGTCAACACAGAAAGTGCAGACAGGAGGGAAAGCGATGAAGATTCTATTGGAGCACAACGGATGGCAGGCTGCCATTGATTCTCTGGGAGCGGAGCTCAACTCCTGGAAGGATCCTTCCGGAAAAGAATATCTGTGGACATCGAATCCCGCTTACTGGAGCAACTCCTCTCCTTTGCTCTTCCCCATTATCAGCAATGTCCGAGGGGACAGAATCCGCATCGAGGGAAAAGAATACGAGATGCCAAAGCATGGCTTTGCCATGCATCAGGAGTTTACGGCACATGTGATACAACCGGAAAAAGCAGTGTTTTCACTGAGGGAAACTCCGGCCACCAGGCTCTGCTTTCCCTTTGATTTTTTGCTGGAGCTGATTTATGAGCTGAAGGATCACACTCTCTCCATGACCTATCGTGTTACCAACCGCGACGCCCGCCCAATGCCCTACCATCTGGGTGCACATCCCGGTTTTTTATGCCCCATGGAGGAGGGGGAGCTGTTTTCGGACTATGTGATCGAATTTGAAAAAGAAGAACGCTTGGAATCTCTGGAATACGACGCCGCCAACGCATGCTTTGATATGACCAAAAAAGTGTGCCACGGTGCACCCGGCCGGATCCTTTCTCTGACGCATGAGAAATTTGACCGCGATGCACTTCTGTTTTATCATACAAATTCCCGGACTGCTTCCCTTAAGCATTCCGTGACCAACAAAGGAATACGCGTGGAATATCCTGATTTTGTGTCCATCGCTTTCTGGACGCCTGCCGCCAAGCAGGCACCCTTCCTCTGCTTTGAGCCATGGAACGGAGCCTCCATCTTCGCAGACGAAGAAGACCATCTGGAACAAAAACGGGACATTCAGATTCTGAATGCAGGAGAATCACGGGAGTACCGCTTGAAGCTTTCTGTCCTCTCCTGATCAGAGACAGTATCATCAATTTACCATGAAAGGAGTACCTTATGAAAATTACCGTTATTGACGGTCAGGGAGGGCGTATCGGCAAATCCCTGATCGAACAGATCAAAAAGGTCCATCCCGAATTACTGATCTATGCCATCGGCACCAACAGTGCCGCCACCTCCGCCATGATGAAGGCAGGTGCAGATCACGGTGCCACCGGAGAAAATCCCTGCATTGTAAATGCAGCCGATTCCGACATTATTATCGGCCCTGTGGGGATCGTATTTGCCAATTCCCTTCTGGGAGAGATCTCACCCGCTATTGCCACAGCCGTGGGAAGCAGTCCTGCTTACAAGATCCTGATCCCCACCAACAAGTGCAATCATCATATCGTTGGGTGTGCCAATGTGGGTCTGACCGAATATATCCGCATGGCACTGGATGCACTGGAAGGATTTCTGTGATTTCCCTTCCGCCGCTTCCGTACATTACATTAAGAAAGAATCCCTCACAGGGAGGAAGTCTGTACAGCCGCAAAAGGCATCGGAAAAGACCCTTTCGTCTGCCTCCGATGCCTCTTTGTATTGTAGCATTATTGTATCCGCTTCCATTACCTCCGCCTTGACATTGGCAAACACCTGCTTTCCAAGATACTCTTCCAGCGTCTCCCCGGCCTCCCTGTTCACCATGTAGGCTGCCAGCAAGGCCATTCCCCAGGGACCGCCTTCTCCTGCCGTCTCCATCACGGCAACGGAGGCTCCCGATGCCGCAGCCAGAATACTCTGTGCCACACCCTTGGTCTTAAACAGACCTCCGTGTCCGTAGATCCTCTCTACCCTGACGCCTTCCTCCTTGATCAGAATATCCAGTCCGATCTTTAGGGTGCCCAGAGAAGAATACAAATGGTTTCGCATGAAATTGGCCAATGTAAATTTGGAGTCCGGTCTCCTAACAAAGAGCGGTCTGCCTTGGTTTATTCCGGCAATATGCTCTCCCGAATAGAAATTGTAGGAAAGCAGGCCGCCGCAGTCCTTATCTCCTTCCAACGCCTTTCTGATAAGCGTCCCGTACAGTTCGTTTCTGTCCGCCTTCACCCCAAAGCTTTCCAGCGTTTCTCCCAACAGATTTACCCAGGTATTCAAGTCCGTGGTACAGTTGTTGCAATGTACCATGGCCACCGCTTCTCCGGAGGGTGTGGTCACAATATCCAGCTCTTCGTGAACCTCCTTCAGTGCCTCCTTCAATACCACCATGGCAAATACGGACGTTCCTGCCGATACATTTCCCGTACCTACACCTACCGCATTGGTAGCAGCCATGCCTGTCCCTGCATCTCCCTCCGGAGGACACATGGGGATTCCCGCTTCCAGCTTCCCTTCTCTATCCAGCAGGGCGGCGCCTTCCGGCCCGTTAATCTCCAATGAATATAACCCGCCAGAGTCGTGAGGAAGGCCACCTCTCCGACATGCTCTTCTTTGTTCAAAATTGCCTGATACAGATGCGCTATACTCCACCTCTGCGGAATATTAAAGGAAAAGCACTTCGTCAATTCTCCGGCAGCCTCTCCCGTCATGGTATTGCGCCAGGTCCGAAATTCTGCCAGCTGTCTGTCCTCTTCATCAAAGGCAAGGTAACCGTGCATCATGCCGGAGATTCCAATGGCCGAAAGCTTTGTAAGGGTAACTCCGTAGGTATCGTAAACTTCCGCCGCCAGAGATGCATAGCAGGACTGCACCCCCTTGAGAGCATCTTCGATGGCATACGTCCAAATTCCATCCTTGAGCTGATTTTCCCATTCAAAGCTGCCCGTCGCAACGGGTCTGTACATATCATCAATCAATACCGCCTTGATCCGCGTGGATCCAAGCTCCAGACCAAGCACCGCTCTGCCGCTTGCGATCCATTCCCCGATTTGTTTTTTGCTCTGATTCTCCATGCTCTTCTCCGCCTCCTGTGTGTTTTATTCAAGCATACATTTTCTTTGGTTCTCTTTCAATGATCGTGAAATTGTGCTTGACGAAAGTTGTATGAAATGGTATAGTATCACTTGCAGTGCGAAGTATGCGTTGTATGCGGAAGTGCTGGAATTGGCAGACAGGCAAGACTAAGGATCTTGTGGTCAGTAGATCGTGTGGGTTCAAGTCCCATCTTCCGCATTAAATTGAGAAATGTAAAAATAAGAGAAGTCAAGAATGATTGCTAGCAAGCAAGTTCTTGACTTCTCTTATTTTTATGTGACGAAAGCCGCGAGAACGAGGATTTTCGAAGAAAATCCGAGTGCCCCAGGTTTCTCAATTTAATGCGGAAGGAATAAGGCGTCCCTGGAACCCAAGGTTCAAGATCTCCTCTACCTGACGGTCTTCTTCTCACGGTGGACGGAGGAGCGGAGCTGAATAAAAACCGCCAATGACCGCTTGACAATCCCACGACGTATGGTACAAAGAACATAGAAAGGGCTTTGACGACAAGCGGTTAGCCCAGAAACGAGTTTACAAAGTTAAACCTTGGGAGTACCCAAAAGTAGTCCGTATAAGACGAAAGCCAGCATCATCTTCCGCTTGTAAAAATCAGTACTCCGGAAATCTCCTTTTTATAAGTTTCGCCGGCTTTCAAGTTAACATCAAGCCAATAAATCATTTCCAGAAACAAATGAAGAAATTTTATACCTTGAAAGATATGCCGAGAATTAATACAGATGAAATTGTTAAAAGTTTTGGTGATTGGCAAAATATGTCTGATGTCTTAAAAGCCGGAAAAATTGCTGTAAGAAAAATAAAAGAATATTTCGAGCAAGGAATATCGTTTAATCAAGAAACTACTCTGTGCGG
>JAFQLB010000109.1 GCA_017396675.1 Lachnospiraceae bacterium | reverse complement strand
GGCATACGAAGGATATAGAATATCTAAAAGGCTTTTTAGATAAATTATTTGATGATGTGAATCCGAGTAACGGGACTAAAGAGACCGGAGAGGAATTGGAATTGACCCCCTGCACAGAGGGAGAGGATATCAATACATACAAAGCAAAGGTAGATGCCCTGAGTCAAAAGCTGCAGTCCACCAATATAAAGCTAATAGATCTGTCAGGTGGCGATGCAACAGATACGGTCAACAGTGCAAAGGAAGCTTTGAAGAAAATCAGCGATAAGATGACAAAGATTTCTTCGGATCTGACCAATTGTCAAACCGCCCTTACCAATGCCACCAATCATCTGAACACGAAGAATGAGGAATTGAGAAGTGCCAGAGAGAGTCAGGCCAACTACCAGAATCAGATAGCCGCCATCAACAACGAGCTCACCAACATGGAGGCCAACAGCAGCAAGACAAAGGCGGATCTGGAGCGATGGAAGATCGATGCGGATGCGGCTTTGAAGCAGGCCACTGCCGAACTGGATCAGCTCCTTTTAGACGTTAGTACGGAGCTGAATCTGGGCAGCCAGAGCGACGCCATTGCGGCCAAGCGGGAGGAGATCGCCCGTCTGCAGGAGAAGGCAGAGGGAGCCACTGTCAAGGCACCGGTGGCAGGTACTGTGATATCAGTGAACATCACAGCGGGGGAAACCACTCAGCCGGAGGCGGCGCTGGCAACACTGCAGCCGGAGGGCAAGGGCTATACGCTGAGCTTTTCCGTAACCAACGATCAGGCCAGAACCGTCAAGGTGGGAGAACAGGCGGAGATACAAAACAGCTGGTATTACAGTGAGGTGGAGGCTGTTCTGGCTGCCATCCGGCCGGATACGGCAGAGCCGGGACAGAAAAAGCTGCTGCAGTTCTCCGTTACGGGTGATGTTTCCCAGGGTCAGAGCCTGAGCCTGACGGTGGGACAAAAGACTGCGGATTACGATATGCTTGTGCCCAACAATGCAGTGCGGGAGGATAATAACGGAAAGTTCATTCTGATCATTGAGACAAAGGATTCTCCTCTGGGCAATCGATACATAGCCACAAGAGTGGATGTGGAGGTGCTGGGCTCCGATGATACGAAGACCGCCATCAGCGCACCCTTGTACGGGTATGAGTATGTGATCACAACCTCTACCAAGCCGGTAGAGGCGGGCAAGCAGGTGCGGCTGACAGAGAATCAATAGGAATAATGAGGAGTGCTATGAAACAATGGTTGCGGGAGAGAAGCCCGGGAGAAATCCTACGATGGGGTCTTTGCTTTTTGTGTCTGGCCGTGGTGCTGACAGTGACCGTTGCCGAGAATGTGGTGAAGGGACGGCTTTACGACCAAAGAGCCGCTCAGAGATGGTCTGAAAACGACGATTACGCACAGATCAGCTGTTTTTTTTCCGGTGAAGCGGGGATAGATGAACTGTTTCTGATGGAGCTGGAGCATAAGATCACGACGGCTCTTGGTGCTGCTTCCATCACGCAGGAAAATGAGAATGCAAGGCTGTGGCTGCATGGGACGTCTCTTGCGGGGAGCGCAGTCTTAAACAGCGATCTGGGAACGGCAAAGGTGAAGGCCTACGGTGTCAGCGGAGATTTTTTTCAGTTTCATCCGGTAAAGCTGCTGCACGGAGCTTATTTTAACGATGAAACCATGATGCAGGATAATATCCTGATAGATGAGGAAACAGCCTGGCGCCTTTTCGGCTCCAATGATGTGGCGGGAATGCAGGTGACCATCGGCGGTGTGCCCCATCGGGTGGGAGGGGTATTTGCCAGAGATACGGGGAGGCTCGCAAAAGCCGCCGGATTGGCCGAACCGGTCTGTTTTTTGTCTCTGAGTTCGCTGGAGCAGTACGCAACGGCAGACGGTCAGTACTGCTATGAGGTGCTGATGCCCAATCCCATCAGCGGCTTTGCGTTGTCCACAGTGATTGCCCAGGCAGGCATGGGCGGTACGACGGGGGAGAACGGCGGCGAAGAGCGGGAGCACTCGTCGGCAGAGTTTGTGGAGAATACCACCCGGTATCGTTTTTTACCCTTATGGGATACCTTGAGAGAGTTTGCCACAAGATCCATGAGCCACAAGGGTATTGTCTATCCCTACTGGGAAAACATTGCCAGAGGCTGGGAGGACATCCTGGCGCTGACCCTTCTGATGAAGCTGGTGTTTATCATTTATCCGGCAGTCTTTTCGGGTGTGCAGGTGATTCGGCTGGCAAGATACCTGTGGAGAAGATGGAAAGGGTCAAAGCTTTTGGAATCCATCAAAAGTAAATTATATTAAGGAGGATACATATTATGAAAAAATTCAGGTGTCTGAGTGTCTTTGTGCTGTGTTTTACGCTGCTTCTGACAGCCTGCGGGGGAGAGAAGGAAGCCTCCGTTGACAATGTGCAAAGCAAGGATTACGTATTTCGGGAGGAGCCTCTTGACTGGCTGGAAAACACGGATAATATTTCCAATTTTACGGTAGTAAACGGTGTATTGTACATAGAGGAGAACAAATTCGAATACCAAGACAGTGAGGTGGAGGCACCGGCTGCAAGAACGGTAGAGGAGGCGGCAGAATCCGAAGGAGAGGTAACAGAGGAGGAAGCGACAGAAGCCGGGACGGAAACGTCGGAGGAAGAAACACAGGAGGATGCCGCGGTGGCAGAGATCGCTGTGGAGGCTCCCATGGAGCCTGCAATGACCGCAGAGGTGACCCGGATACTTTCAAGCTATGACATGGAAGGCAATCAATTAAGCCGTGTAGAGATCAAAATGGGAGAAAACAGCGGTACCGGTTCCTTTGCGGCAGATGCAGACGGAAATCTCTACACCATGGAATATGAGTGGGCTACATATACGGAAGACGATATGAGAGACAAATGCTTCCTGTCCGCCATGACCGGAGAGGGCGAGGAGCTGTGGCGGATTCAGCTGGGAGCCGATGTGCCGGAGGAGGAATATTATTGGGTTAACAATATGTTCCTTACGGATGCGGGGCAGATCGTCCTGGTTTCCGGATTGGGCATAGAGGTATACAGCGCAGCAGACGGATCTCCCGTGAGAAATCTGGAAGTGGATACGGAAATGGGACAGGTGGTCCCCATACGTGACGGCAAATTCGGGCTCATAGGTGACAGCGACAGCAATACCATTTGTACTCTGGATCCTGCCACCGGTGAGAAGGGGGAACCTGTGGAGCTTCCCTTCAACCGATACAATTACAGCCTTAAGAGCGGCAGCGGATGGGATCTGTACCTGGTAAACGGCTATGGTATCGAAGCCTATAATATTGGTGATGCGCAGACCACCAAGCTGGTGGACTTCATCGATTCCGATCTGGATTTGAGCAATATCTGGAACCTGGCAGTGGTATCGGATACGGAAATGATCGTCAACTATTATTCTGCCACACAGGAGAAGGCGGTGCTGTCCAGGCTGATCAAGGTACCGCCGGAAGAGGTGGTGGACAAGGAGGTCATCACCCTGGGCTGCTACTACTTGCCGGGAGAGGTGCGCCAGCAGGTAATCGCATACAATCAGGGGGATCATCCCTGTCGGATACAGATAGAGGATTACAGCCTGTACAATACGGAAGAGGATTATACACTGGGACAGACGAGACTGAACACAGACATCGTTTCTGGGAATGTTCCCGACATTTTGGTGTTGGATACCAGCATGCCCGTACAGAGCTATATTTCCAAGGGAGTTCTGACGGATCTGTATGAACTGATGGAGAAGGACGGCACCATCAGCAAGGATGATTATATGGGAAATATTCTGGATGCCTTTTCCCAGGACGGCGGACTGTATCAGCTGGTACCTTCCGTATATTGCATGACCCTGGCAGGAAAAACCTCCCTGATCGGAGATAAGACCGGCTGGACCATGGAAGAGATGAAGGCGCTGGAGGCAACCCTGGGAGAAGAGCAGACCATGTTCTTTGAGATGACCAAGACAGGATTCTTACAGCAATACCTCTGGTTCTGCAACGAGCAGCTTGTGAATTGGGAAACGGGCGAGTGCTTTTTTGATACAGAGGGCTTTCTGACGGTATTGGAATATGCCAATCAATTCCCGGAGGAAATCGATTATACGATCTACGAGGATGAGTCCTTCTGGAACGAATACGAGACCATGTTCCGCAGAGAGGCAACGGTACTCCAGGTATTTTCCATGACAGGCTATCAGGATTATAACAGATTAAAGAAGGGCAGCTTCGGAGATGAGGTGACACTCATCGGCTTCCCTACAGAGAGCAGAAACGGCTCTGCCTTCAGCTATAACAACGGCCTTGGCATCAGTGCCCAGTCGGACTATCAGGAGGAAGCCTGGGAATTTGTAAAATACTTTATGGGTGACGAGTATCAGGAGAGCCTCAGCTATGGCTTCCCCATCAAGAAGAGTGCCCTTGAGAAGCTGGAGGAGAAGGCACAGCAGAAGCCCTATTATCTGGACGAAAACGATCAGAAGGTAGAATATGACGAGACCTATTATCTGAACGGAGTGGAGATCATCATTGATCCCATGACCGCGGAGGAAACAGCACAGATTACACAGTTCCTTGGCAGTGTGGATCAGGTGGTAAGCTATGATAATCAGCTGACAGAGATCGTGTTTGAGGAGGCCGACAGCTATTTCAGCGGTCAGAAGAGCGCCAAGGAAGCCGCAGAGATCATACAGAGCCGTGTGAAGATCTACGTCAATGAGAATCGGTAAGGAAGATTGGAAGTAGTATTATGATGCAGTGTTTCAGCAAACGTATATCTGAAAACCCCGTATTGTTTCTCCTTTTCAGGAGTCTGATGTCCACTTGGGCGATTATGCGCATGGGCTATTTTTCACCTATGAACGTGATCGGTATCTTTCTGTTCCTGATGGTCTGTATGTTTTATCAGAGGACGGATTCGCTGAAAGTATCTGCAGCTTTCGGAAGATATGAGAGAAGATTGTACGGTTTCTTTGCACTCCTTTTTGCAGCCATGTATCTGTGTGGAAGCTATCCGGAACTGATTTATGATCTGGATAATGCACTGTTTCAGGCAGGCATATTGGCAGTTTGTTTCATAGGGCTTTATTTTCTCTTTTTTAGTGGACTGCTGATTTTGACCCATTATGCGGGATATATTTCGGTGTCCTGTCATTCCGGGCGGGAAGAGATTCTTTCCCGCCTTCCGATTGCTGCATTCATTTTATGCGTATTGTGCAGGATCCCTTTTTTGCTGTATTCTTACCCGGGGATTATGACGCCTGACAGTATCAATCAGTTTGAACAGGTGTTGGGAATGCAGAGTTTCAGCAATCATCATCCATGGCTTCACACGATGACGATTTCTCTGTTTTATCATATCGGAACAATGTTTGCTTCTACAACGGGTGGAGCATTTGTGTTTTATACAGTATTTCAGATTTGCTTTCTTGCGTTCGCTGTTGCGTATATGATACATATACTGGCCAAATACCTTAAGTCTGTACCGTTGCTGGTGGGAATCCTCTGTTTTTATGCGTTGATGCCCTATCACAACGTCATGGCGATCTGTATATGGAAGGATGTGATGTTTGGCGGGACGGCATTGATTTTTTCGGCAAGTCTGTTTGATTTGCAAAAGCAACAGGGGGAGAAGATTGGCTTTGGTACAAAATGTGCGGAAACAGACTTCAGAGGACAACGACTGAGCCTTATACTGTACATTATTTCGGGCTTCCTTATGTGTCTGTACAGAACCAATGGGTGGTATGCATTTCTCATTTCGTTTCCCTTTCTCATGGTTGTATTTCGGAAAAAAAAGAAAATCATGTATTCGGTGCATTTTCTGCTGCTGTTGGCAGTGCTGCTGGTAAAGGGACCGGTAATGAGACATTACTGTGTATCACAGCCGGATTTTGCAGAAGCCATTTCGATTCCGCTGCAGCAGATTGGCAGAGTAATTGCTACGGGACAGCCATTGACAAATGAAGAAGAAGCAATGATCGCTCAGGTCATAGATATAAGCCATGTGACTGAGCTTTACAGAGAGAATATTTCCGACAACATGAAGGAGCTGGTGCGTGCAGGCGATCCGGAATATCTTACAGAGCACAAGGTGGATTATCTGAAGTTGTGGTTAACACTGGGACTTAAATATCCGAAAGTCTATTTTGATGCATATGTGCAACAAACGAAGGGTTTTTTTGCACCCACGGTTATCTATGAGGTAGCGGAGGCAGATGGGGTTGTACCAAATGAAACAGGATTGTTCAGAGAATATATCATTGGCGGAAAGCTGTTTGTTAAGGTGAGAGAAATATTGCTGAAGTTGCAGAATATTGTTCCCATCTATGGTGCCTTTTGGAGTATGGCCTCTCTCTTTTGGGGTATCTTGATTTTTCTGTGTATTACACTGGGAGCATCGCATGGTGGGAGAGCGCGTGACGCTGTTTCCGTGGAGAGTAAAAGGAAAGGAGTCTTCGTACAATTGGAAGTGGCTGCTCCGTGGATTCCAAATATTGCTGTGATAGGAACATTGCTTCTTGCTACGCCGGTGGCTACGGAATTTCGATACGCGTATAATCTGGCCTGCTGTATCCCCTTATATCTGGGGATCATGCTTCATTACAGGACAGTCGCCGGGAATAATCTAAGAGTTTCGTAAGTTTTGTTGTGTTTTGGATTTGCATTCTATTTCTTGACAAATCCCCCGTCCTTCTTTATATTATATTTCATACGAAAGGACAGAGGGCATCTGCGATTCTCTGTTCGGATAAAAGAATATGAGACAGATTGTGATGAAGAGGAGTATCCGTCACCGCTTCACAGAGAGAGAGGCCCGGAGGCTGGAAGGCGTCTTGAAGAAAGGAACGGAGAAGGTAGCTTCGGAATCGGAAGACCGAATGGATGCAGATGCATAGTAAGTTTTCCCGGGTCATTCCCGTTACAGAATGAAGGAGGCTTTCCCATTTAAGGAAAGTGAACAAAGGTGGTACCGCGTTATGAACGCCCTTTGTCTGAGGCATGTGTCCCGGACAGAGGGCGTTTGTTGTGAAGACCCCATATTTGGAGGAAAAGGAATGAGCAAGGAACTGGCAAAAACGTATGATCCCCGTGGGATCGAGGACAAATTGTATCAAAAATGGATAGAAAAGAAATATTTTCATGCCCAAGTAGATCACAGCAGGAAGCCCTTTACCATTGTGATCCCGCCGCCGAACATTACGGGACAGCTCCACATGGGGCATGCCCTGGACAATACTCTGCAGGATATTCTGATTCGTTTTAAGCGAATGCAGGGATACAACGCTCTGTGGCAGCCGGGAACGGACCATGCCAGTATCGCCACAGAGGTAAAGATCATCGAGAAGATGAAGGAGGAAGGGATCACAAAGGAAGATCTGGGCAGAGAAGGCTTTCTGGAAAGAGCCTGGGACTGGAAGAAGGAGTACGGGGGACGCATCATCGGTCAGCTGAAGAAGCTGGGATCCTCCTGTGACTGGGACAGAGAGCGTTTCACCATGGATGAAGGCTGTAACAAAGCCGTTACGGAAGTGTTCTGCAGAATGCATGAAAAGGGATGGATCTATAAGGGAAGCCGGATCATCAACTGGTGCCCGGTGTGCAATACCTCTATTTCCGATGCGGAGGTGGAATATGCAGAACAGGCGGGACATTTTTACCATATTCAATATCCGGTAGTGGACAAGGGACAGGAAACGGGAGAATATGTGAGGTTTGCCACCACCCGCCCGGAGACCATGCTGGGAGATACGGCAGTGGCAGTCAATCCTGAGGATGCCAGATACAGTCATCTGGTAGGAAAAACGGTAAGGCTGCCCTTCGTAGGGCGTGAGATTCCCATTCTTGCAGATTCCTATGTGGATATGGAATTTGGTACCGGTGTAGTCAAAATCACACCCTCCCATGACCCCAACGATTTTGAAGTGGGAAAACGTCACGGTCTGCCGGAGATCAATATCATGAACGATGACGCTACCATCAATGAAAACGGCGGCAAATTTGCAGGTATGGATCGCTACGCGGCCAGAGAAGCCATCCTGAAGGAGTTAAAGGAGATGGGGCTTCTTGTAAAAATAGAAGACCATGTGCATAATGTGGGGACTCATGACAGATGCAAAACAGTCATTGAACCAATGATCAAGCAGCAATGGTTTGTGAAGATGGAGGAATTGATCCGTCCTGCGGTGGAGGCTGTACGAAAGGGAGAGATCCGTCTCGTTCCGGATCGTATGGATAAGATATTTTTTAACTGGACCGACAATATCCGGGACTGGTGTATCAGCCGCCAGCTCTGGTGGGGACACAGAATCCCCGCCTATTACTGTGACAGCTGCGGCAACACCGTGGTAGCCCACAGTATGCCGCAGGTCTGCCCGGCGTGCGGAGGCGTTCATTTTACCCAGGATCCCGACACGCTTGATACCTGGTTTTCTTCTGCACTGTGGCCCTTTTCCACTCTGGGATGGCCGGAAATGACAGAGGATCTGAAGTATTTTTATCCCACTGACGTGCTGGTAACAGGATATGACATCATCTTTTTCTGGGTGATCCGTATGATTTTCTCGGGTTATGAGCAGATGGGAGAGCGGCCCTTCCATACCGTGTTGTTTCATGGCCTGGTGCGTGATTCTCAGGGCAGAAAGATGTCCAAATCTCTTGGTAACGGCATTGATCCGTTGGAAATCATTGAGCAGTACGGAGCCGATGCACTGAGGCTGACCCTGGTGACGGGGAACTCTCCGGGAAATGACATGCGTTTTTATCTGGAGAGGGTGGAAGCCAGCCGCAATTTTGCCAACAAAGTATGGAATGCTTCCCGCTTTATCATGATGAATATGGCAGAAAAGAACATTCGGAGGGCGGAGCGCAGCGAGTTGGAGCCTGCTGATAAATGGATTCTTTCCAGACTCAACTCTCTGGTGAGGGAAGCCACGGAGAATATGGAGCATTATGAGCTGGGAATTGCGGTGCAGAAGGTCTACGACTTTATCTGGGACGAGTTCTGCGACTGGTATATTGAGATGGTAAAGCCAAGACTTTACGGGACAGACAATGACGTGAGCCAAAATGCGGCATTGTGGACGCTCAGAACGGTATTACTGAACGCACTAAAGCTACTGCATCCCTACATGCCCTTTGTAACGGAGGAGATCTTCTGTACCCTGCAGTCGGAGGAAGACTCCGTTATGATCAGCAGATGGCCGGAGTACAGAGAGGAGTGGCAGTTTACGGAGGAAGAGCGCCAGATCGAAACCATCAAGGAGGCGGTACGGGGGATTCGAAACGTGCGCACGCAGATGCAGGTGCCGCCCGGGAAAAAGGCGTCTGTCTACGTGGTCAGCGAGCAGACACAGATCCGCCGGATCTTTGAGGAAGGAAGACTGTTCTTCGCATCCCTGGCCTATGCCTCTGAGGTGGTCACACAGAGCGATAAGGCCGGGATACCGGAGGATGCCGTTTCCGTTGTGATACCGGGAGCCGTATGCTACATTCCTTTTGCGGAGCTGGTGGATATCGGGAAGGAAATAGAGCGGCTGGAAAAGGAAGAGAAGCGGCTTGCGGGAGAGTTGGCCCGGGTAAACGGTATGCTTTCAAACGAAAGGTTTATCTCCAAGGCACCGGAAGCCAAAATCGCGGAGGAAAGAGCCAAAAAGGAAAAATATGAGCAGATGATGGCAACGGTACGGGAAAGGCTGGGGCAGCTGCGGTGAATGTGATGGACAAAGAAGAGAGGGAGAGTGCCGACTATGGGAAGGCGGTGGAATATCTGTTTTCTATCCCGCGATTTATCGTAAAAAACACGCCTCCGGTGACGCAGGCCTTTTATCGGTTTCTGGGATCTCCGGGGGAGGACGTCATGATCTTTCATGTGGCCGGAACCAACGGCAAAGGATCTGTCTGCTCCTATATCGCGTCTATGGCAGAGTGGGGAGGATATCGAACCGGAATGTTTACCTCTCCCCACCTTCTCACCCCCAGAGAACGCTTCAGGATAGGGGGAGAGCTGATCTCCGAAAAAGAGTTTACGGAAGTGTTTGAGGAGGTAAAAGGAAAGCTTGCACAGTTTAAAGAGAGCGGAAATCATCCCTCTTATCATCCTTCCTTTTTTGAATATCTGTTTTTCATGGCAGTCCTATGGTTTGAGAAAAAGGAAGCGGAGATCATCGTTTTGGAAACCGGTCTGGGAGGCAGACTGGATGCAACCAACGTGATAGAGCATCCTGCCGTATGTGTGATCACCTCCGTAGGAATGGATCATCAGGAACATCTGGGCAGCAGCCTGGCAGAGATCGCAGGAGAGAAGGCCGGCATTATCAAAGCCGGCCGTCCCGTTGTTTATAGCAATATCCGACAGGAAGTATCAGCGATTGTGGAAGAAAAAGCAAGAGAAAAGGGATGTTTTTGTCGGGGCGTAGGGAGAGTGAACCGGGAGGAGCTTTGTTTTGCGGATAAACATATTGATTTTTCTCTGTTGACTCGTTATTATGGTACTATCAGATGTTGCCTGCATACGGTGGCGCACTATCAGCCGGATAATGCGGCTTTGGCTGTTGCGGCTATAGAGGAGTCAGGCCTTAGGCTGACTGCGGACCGGATCAGGGAGGGACTTGGCCGATGTCGTTGGGAGGCCAGAATGGAGGAAATCCTTCCCGGCGTTTTTTTGGACGGTGCGCACAACGAGGACGGGATCGAGGCTTTGCTGGAGACGGCCCGGAGGGACGGCAGCAGCAGAAGGATTCTGTTATTTTCCGTTGTGGCGGATAAGGACTACAGAGGCATGAAGGAACGATTGGTCTCCTCTGACGTATTCCATGAGATTTATGCGGTACCCTTGAAGAATGCAAGGGGCTTGCGTCGGCAGCAGCTGAGGGAGCTGTTTGGGGACAGTATTTCTTATGTGTTCCCGGATTCACGGGAGGCTTTTGGAGCCATTCTTGCCGGGAAGGGTGAGACAGATTGTGTATATATTGCGGGATCCCTGTATCTGGCGGGAGAGATCAAGGCTCTTCTGAATCAGCGGGAATCGTTTTCGGAGCAATGAGTTTATAAAGTGGAGGTTTCCATGATCAATTTTGAAGAAGAATTAAAGAAATTTCATCCCAGTCTTGAAATTGAAGACGCGGAAGATGCAATTTATAATAAAAATCTGACGGACATTGCAGATTTGATGGTGCAGTTAATCAAAGAAGCCAAGACAGAAGCTTAGAGGTAATATAGAGGTAATTGAGGTAAGTATGAATTGTTATCATTGCGGTTCCAATTTGACAGAACACAGCTTCTGTACAAATTGCAGGGCGGATGTGGGGCGTTACAAGTTAGTGATCAGCGCTTCCAATATGCTCTATAATGACGGCCTGGAGAAAGCAAGAGTGAGGGATCTTTCCGGTGCCATTGCAAGCTTGCGTCAGTGCTTAAAATTAAATAAAAACCATGTGGATGCGAGAAATCTGCTGGGACTCATATATTTTGAGATCGGTGAATCCGTACAGGCCTTGAACGAGTGGGTGATCAGCAAGAATCTGCGTTCCAAAAAGAATGTGGCGGATGATTATCTGGATCTGCTCCAGAACAATCCCGGGAAATTGGAAGCATTGAATGCAACCCTCAAGAAATATAATCAGGCATTGGCTTACTGTTATCAGGACAGTCTGGATCTTGCCGTCATTCAATTGAAAAAAGTGCTGTCCATGAATTCCAAATATCTGCAGGCGCATCAGCTGCTGGCACTTCTCTATATGGCCGGTGAAGAATGGGGCAAGGCCAGAAAGGAATTGGAGAGAAGCCTCAGGATCGACAGAGGCAATACGCTTACCCTCAGATACCTGCAGATCGTGGATCAGGTATTGGGAGGAGAGGAAGCGGAATCCCGCGGAAGTTCGGGCAAGAGCGGCGGCAAAAAGAAAAACATCAGTGACGGGTCCTATCAGTATCGCAGCGGCAATGAGACCATCATACAGCCCTATCATACTGTGGAAGGAAAAAGCAAGGGATCTGTCTGGAATCTTCTGATCGGTCTTGTGATTGGTGTGGGTATCGTGTGGTTTTTGATATTACCCGCACAGATACAGAATGCAAAATCGGGAATTAATGAAGAGCTAAAGGCTGTCAGTGAGCAGCTGGATGTGAAAACCGCTACCATCAATGAGCTGGAGAGCAGTGTAAAAAAGCTGGAAACGGAAAAATTTGATCTGGAAAGCCAGCTGGAGGATTTTATCGGAACGGACGGCACCCTGGAAGATGTGGATCATCTGCTGCAGGCTGCCGGTGTTTATCTGGAAGATCCCGAAAATGTAACTGCGGTGGCAGAGCATCTGGACAGAATCGACAGGGAGAATATCGGTCCCGAGACGTCGGAGTCCTTTATACAGGTATATGATCTGCTGCTTCGTGAAATTGGCCCGTTGGTAGCTACGGAATATTACAGAGAGGGTATGACGGCATACAATGCCGGGGATTACGAGGAAGCCATACGCAATCTGATCCAGGCCTTTTCCTACGATGAGACGAATGCGGAGGCCCTGTTTAATCTGGGGAATGCATATCGCAAGCAGGAGATGAATGCGGAGGCTATTCAGGTGTATGAGCAGGTAATCGAGCTGTTCCCCGGTACGGACAGAGCCAATCGTTCCCAATCTTATCTTAACGAATTGGAAGAAGCACAGTGATCGCATAGAAAGAAGGCTGTAATCAGCAACGGATATATGAAGATACAAAAGAGAGCAGGAAGCTTAAAAAATAAGGCTTCGTGCTCTTTTTTATATACCCTTGTCAAGAGACGGCAGCTGCCGCAGATGCGGCTCATTTTAAGTAAGGATGGAAAGAGGAGGAAATTATGAAGGAAGAAGAACAATTCAAGGTAATTGAAGAGTATCTGTGTATAAAGATGCCAAGGGAAATCGATCACCACAATTCTGATTATATCAGTCAAAATGCGGATTACTACATTTGCCATCAGAATGTGAATCACATTGTATTTGATTTTTCGGATACGGAATTTATGGACAGCTCGGGTATCGGCATTATTTTGGGACGATACAAAAAGGTGCAGTGCTTTGGCGGACGACTGTTTGCGATTCATGCGGGAAGGCGTATCAGAAAAATTCTTATGATGTCGGGAATGCAGAGCCTTATGGAAATTAAGCAGGAAAAGGAGTGGTAATTATGGATCATTTGAGTAGTTTGGACAGGAAATCAGAAAAGAAAACAGATAATTGGATGCAAATGGAATTTCCGGCAAGATCCGAAAACGAAAGTCTTGCCAGAGTGGCAGTGGCTTCCTTTATGACGCCTCTGGATCCCACATTGGAAGAAATGGCAGATGTAAAAACCGCCGTTTCGGAGGCAGTGACAAATGCAATTATCCACGGCTACGACGGAGAGGGAGAAGGAATCATATACATACGCTGCAGGTTTGAAGGGGATCTGCTGGAGATTGAAATCGAAGATAAGGGAAAGGGAATCGAAGACATAAAGCGCGCCATGGAGCCTTTGTTTACCACGAAACCGGAGATGGATCGTTCCGGCATGGGCTTTGCTTTTATGGAAGCCTTTACGGATCATCTGGAAGTAACCTCCCATCCGGGAATGGGTACCCTTGTGGCCATGAAAAAAAAGCTGGGAACGTATGCCTGGATTGAAGAAATATAAAAGGAGGCGCCCATGGACGAGACCGCGGTATTGATTGCACGGCTGCAGGCAGGGGATAAGCGGGCGAGAGAAGCACTGATAGAAAAAAACCTGGGGCTTGTACATCATATTGTCAAACGGTTTGTGGGTCGGGGCGTGGAGGCAGAAGATCTGTTTCAGATTGGAAGCATAGGGCTGATGAAGGCCATCGATAAATTTGACCTCTCTTTTGACGTCAGATTATCCACCTATGCGGTTCCGTTAATCAGCGGAGAGATCAAGCGATATCTGAGAGATGACGGTATGGTGAAGGTGAGCCGCAGCCTGAAAGAAAACGGATGGAAAGTAAATCGTGCCAAGGAACAGTATAAAAGAGAAAAAGGGAGGGATATTACGTTACAGGAGATCGTACAAAAGACAGGCCTCAGTGAAGAGGAAATCGTGATGGCCATGGAAGCCAATATTCATGTGGAGTCCATTTATAAATCTGTCTATCAGTCTGACGGGAGTGAGATCTATCTGGTGGATCAGGTAGTGGCTGCCGGAAGAGGCGGACTGGGAACGGAGGCCGGCGGAGGCCGTCATTTTACCGTATCAGATACGGCAGAGGACAAGGAGAAGGAAGAGCTGCTCAATCATATGTTGCTGGAACAGCTGTTGGAGGATCTGGCAGAAGCGGATCGCCGGTTGATCAGGATGCGCTATTTTGAAAATATGACGCAGGTACAGGTGGCGGGTATACTGGGCATCAGTCAGGTGCAGGTGTCCAGAACAGAAAAAAAGATCCTGCAGGGAATGCGAAAAAATCTGGAATAGAACTACGAGAGGAAATCATGGCAGAAGATATCTTATATTTAAAGCTGGATACAAAGGTACAAATTTCCGAACCCGCTGTGCGGATCGGGGATCTTGGAAAGATGTTTTGTACAAATCCGGAGATGGGAAACAAAATAAAGACATTGAAAATATACCGTATGCAGCAGGAGGATCACGGAAGATGTGTGATCGGTGTGCTGAAGGTGATCGAGATTGTCCTGAAGGAGTTTCCGGGACTGACCATAGAAAATATGGGAGAAACGGAAACCGTGGTGGAACAGACGGGATCAAAAGAGCCTAAGGGGCGAGGCGGAGTAGCCGCGGGAAAGGACAGACCGTGGAACATAAAAAGCCTGCTGAAGGTGGTTTTCGTATCCGCCGTCTGCTTTTTCGGCACCATGTATACGGTGATGGCATATCACAATGATGTGGCAATTCACGATCTGTTCAGTCACCTCTATGTTTTCGTTATGGGAGAAAAAAGTGACGGATATACTATTTTGGAGCTGGCATATTCCATAGGCCTGTCTTTGGGAATCGTGATCTTTTATAATCATATCGGAAAACGGCGCCTGACACCGGATCCCAGCCCTGTGGAGGTGGAAATGCGGCTGTATGATGACAATGTGAATCATGCATTGATAGAAATGGCCAACAGAGAGGAGAAGACCATCGATGTTTCTTAGGACATGCCTTATGGCGGTATCGGCACTGGGATTTGGATTTTTATCTTCCGCCGGTGTCTTTACCGTCTTTGTAACAGTGGGGATCGTGCCGCGTTTTGCGGATAAGACGCAGACGGCATTTGCCAATCTGACCTATGAAAGCTGGATCGTTTTTGGAGCGATCTGCGGGTGCCTTCTGTCTGTGTATGAGGATTTTTTTGTGAGCGGAGGGGGGAGAGGATTCCTGGAATATGTCAGCACTGTCCTCCCCTTCGCAGGGACAGTGCTTTTGCTGCTGTTTGGCGGGATGGCAGGGATTTTTGTAGGCTGCATCGCCATCGCCATTGCAGAGATGCTCAATACCCTGCCTATTTTCACACGAAGGGCAGCTCTGGGGAAAGGGATCGGGATCGTACTGCTTGCCATTGCCTTTGGCAAGACGGTGGGATCGCTGATCTACTTCAGTGGGGGAATGTTCTAAGGAGGATGCCGCGGATGAGTGCCTCATTGAGAGGCGGAAAGATACCCGCCACGGGTGCTGCCGGAATAACACAATGGTTCAGTCTGCCGGAAGAATGAGAATTCTCAGCAGCAATACATTTGCGGCGGCAATACATAGGATTTGAAATTTTGCACATACTGAGTATAAAAACATAGATGTCATTCAAAGAAAATAAGTGACGGGATGACATCGGAACGGAGAAATACAGCCTTATGGATCATATGACGCAGGAAAAGGAAAAACAGTATCAGCAGTATATCAAAGAAATCACCCCCACCCATTCTCTGCCTGTACAGATGGGGAAGGCCTTTGTTCTGGGCGGTGCTATTTGCTGCCTGGGAGAATTTATTTTAAATTATGCCGTAACCGCCATGGGACTGGAGCAGAAGGAGGCGGGCAGCTGGTGTTCTCTGATTTTGATCCTGATCTCGGTATTTTTGACCACGTTTCATCTGTATGCCAGAATTGTCAAATGGGGCGGAGCCGGAGCCCTTGTACCCATTACGGGGTTTGCCAATTCCGTGGCTTCGGCGGCCATTGAATTTAAGAAGGAGGGCTGGGTCTTCGGTGTGGGTTGTAAAATCTTCACCATTGCCGGACCGGTGATTTTGTATGGGATACTAAGCAGCTGGTTGCTGGGGGTGGTATATTGGATAATGAAATTGATGGGAGCGGCGTAAGCTGCTCCTTTTCTACTTTTACATCCTGCCAAACGCTCTAAAAACATGATTTTGTGATTTTTGATGAGTTGCAGGAATGTCCCGAGATTGCCACATCTTTGAAATTTTTCAAAATCGATGGCAGGTATGATGTAATCTGCAGCGGATCCTTGCTGGGGATTCAATATAAACGAATCGAGAGTAGCAGTGTATTTCTGGATTACTGTATACTGGGAGGGATGCCCGCTGTTGTGAGAGAATATATCGCAAAGGGAACCTTTGAAGGCACGTTGGATATTCAGCGCCAGTTACTTGCAGATTATTGTGAGGATATCCGTAAGTATGCAGAAGGAATGGATCAAACCAGAATTTTGAATGTTTTTGAACAGATACCGGTACAACTGGCAAAAGATAATAAGAAATTTCAGATTACCAAGGTGGCAAGCGGAGCTCGTTTTAAGGACTATCGCGGATGTATAGAATGGCTGAAGGATGCAGGGATTGTTCATATTTGTTACTGCTTGAATTTCCCGGAATTGCCTTTGAATGGCAATTATGATAATACAAAGTACAAATTGTACTTTTTTGATACCGGTATTTTTGTTGCAATGCTGGACGAAGAAGCCCAGGAAGATCTGCGTGCAAACAAAAATCTGGGGGTATATAAAGGTGCACTGTACGAGAATATTGTAGGAGAAGCACTGACAAAATGTGGATATGGTTTATATTATTACAAGAAAGATGCTTCCACACTGGAAGAGGACTTCTTTGTAAGAACCAAAGACTATTTGCTGCCGGTAGAGGTAAAGGCCAAAAAAGGAACGGCGAAGACGCTTCGAACACTGATTCATAGCAATAGTTATCCGGATATCCAATATGGTATAAAGTTTACTGCCGGAAATATCGGGTATAGTGACAAAATTTATACATTCCCATATTTTTGTGCTTCTTTGTTAAAAGATTATTTAAAACATGTGAATCTGGATCGAGAAACCAAGTAGATATTATCCGTCGCTTCAGAGGAGAATTTTGACACTGTAATCATGTGATTGGGAAAAAGTAGTAGCTGGATACTGGGAGTGGTATATTGGATCGGGAAGATGATGGGGTGGATATAAAATGCGGAACGTAAAGTCTGTGGGAGCGGCGTGGGTCGCTCTCTTTTTGTTTTGACTT
>JAFQLB010000108.1 GCA_017396675.1 Lachnospiraceae bacterium | reverse complement strand
TGCGTAAAAGCGCAGATAATGGAGCAGTCAGCGCGGAGCTTCCCAAAGGGGAGGTCCGCGTTTCCGTACGCAATTTGGTAGAATTTATACTCCGGGGAGGAGATATTGACAATAGACATCAGACATCGCCTGAGAATGCCATGCAGGAAGGCAGCAGGATACACCGCATGATCCAGAAGCGGATGGGCGCGGAGTATCAATCTGAGGTTTTTTTGCGCTACACTCATTTGACCGAACAGTACACCCTGGTGGTGGAAGGCAGAGCAGATGGTGTGATTGATACAGAAAACGAAATTACCATAGATGAGATCAAGGGTACCTACCGTGATCTGACCAGAATGCGGGAGCCGGTGTTTGTACATGTGGCCCAGGCCAAGTGTTATGCTTATATGTATGCGCTGCAGAAGTTGGATGAGGATGTTGCACAAAAACCAAGTGGAGATGCGCCGCTTAGGCAATCCAAGGAGGATCTGCAGAAAGCATATGGTGATATGGCTCAGAAAGCCTCTGGGGACACCGGTGCTGCCATGCGGCGGTCGATAAAGGTGCGCATGACTTACTGTAACATTGATACAGAGGACATCCGCTATTTTTACCAGGAATATACCTTTGAAGAATTGAGCGAGTGGTTTCAGGGCCTGATCGCTGATTATCGCAGGTGGGCGGATTATATTTATTCCTGGAGAAACATTCGCCAGGAATCCATTGAGAAATTGCAGTTTCCCTTTCCTTACCGGGAGGGACAGAAGGAATTGGCTTCGTATGTGTACCAGACGATTTTCCACAAGCGCAAACTCTTCCTGGAGGCGCCCACGGGAGTGGGCAAGACCATTTCCACGGTATTCCCTGCAGTCAAAGCAATGGGCAGAAATATGGGAGACAAGCTCTTTTATCTGACAGCCAAGACCATCACCAGAACGGTGGCAGACGATACCATAGAAATCCTGCGGGGAAAAGGGCTGCGGTTCAAAAGTGTGATCCTTACTGCAAAAGAAAAAATATGCTTCATGGAGAAGACTGAGTGTAATCCGGAGAATTGTCCTTTTGCAAAGGGACATTATGACAGGATCAACGATGCCATGTTTGATCTGCTTACCAATGAGGAAAGTTTTTCCAGAGAAAAAATAGAAGAGTACGCCTATCGGTATCAGGTTTGTCCTTTTGAGATGTGCCTGGATATGAGTCTGTTTGCCGATGGGATTATCTGCGATTACAATTATTTGTTTGATCCTCACGTGTACCTGAAACGTTTCTTTGGAGATGGATCCAACCATAATTATCTGTTTTTGATAGACGAGGCACACAATCTTTTGGAGCGTGGACGTGAGATGTACAGTGCTGTGCTGGTGAAGGAAGATTTCCTGGCACTGAAGTTGGAAATCAAAAAGACACTTGTGTCAGAAATAGCCAAAAAGTCAGCAAATAAGGGCATTTCCGGCCAGTTGACGCTAGACATGACGGGCGTGTCATATGGTGGGAGCGGCGAAGGAAATGTCGAAGAAAATGTTGTAGAAGCGGCGCTGGAAGATGCCCTGGAAAATGCTCTGCCGCATGAGAAAGATTACACGGTTGCAGCGCTGGGTGAGGAGAATGAGGAATACGATGACGCTGCAGAATTTGGTGCTGGAGAATATGGTGACGATGCGGACTTCCTGCACGGAAAAGGGAGGAAGGGGTATTCTGTCTTTGCCCGCAAGGGCTACGGCGAGCGCCTGATCCAGCAGCTGGAACTGTGCAACAAGGAGCTGTTGGGCCTGAAAAGAGAATGTGAATCCTACCGTCTGGTGGAGAGTATTGATGGCTTTGTAAATCGCCTGATGCGGCTTTATGCTACGCTGGCTGATTATCTGGAGGAACAGGAGGAAACGCCGCTGCCCATCCGGGAGGCACTTTTGGATTTCTATTTTGAGGTCAGCCATTTCCTGGATATTTATGAACTGGTGGATGAGCATTACGTGAAGTATACCCAGCTGGGAGAGGACGGAAGTTTCATGGTGAAGCTTTTCTGTGTGAATCCCTGTGAGAATCTGAAGGAGTGCATGCAGCGCGGCCGGAGTACGATCTTGTTCTCTGCTACCTTTTTGCCCATTCAGTATTACAAGAGTCTGCTGGGGGGAACGGCGGAGGATTACGAAGTATATGCAAAATCGGTATTCAATCCGGCGAAAAAAGGTCTGTTTATTGCAAGCGATGTCACCAGCAAGTACACCCGACGCTCTCAGGAGGAGTATTACAATATCGCAAAGTATATTGATGAGGTGGTAAAGAACAGGCACGGCAATTACATGGTATTTTGCCCCTCTTACGCTTTTTTGCAGACTATTTATGATATTTATGTAGAGAACTTTGCTGATGAGGAAAAAGATTGTGTGATCCAGCAGGAATATATGAGCGAAGGAGACCGGGAAGATTTTCTGGATCTGTTCCGGGGGAATGAAGCTTGTGATCTGCAGGCCGATATCGGCATGGAAATTGACTTTGAAGAGGAAGAACCGCGGATTCTGATCGGTTTCTGTGTGCTGGGAGGAATCTTCAGTGAGGGAATTGATCTGAAGAATGACAGTCTGATCGGCGCTGTTATCGTGGGAACAGGACTGCCCCAGGTGTGCTGGGAGAGGGAAATCCTGAAGAATTATTTCGACGAAAACGGCGAGAATGGTTTTGATTATTCTTACCGCTATCCGGGAATGAACAAAGTGCTCCAGGCCGCAGGCAGAGTGATCCGTACCATGGAAGATGTGGGACTGGTGGTACTGCTGGACGAGCGGTTCCTGCAAAGCTCCTACCGCAGGATGTTTCCGCGAGAATGGGAGAGTTTTGAGACAGTCAGCGTGGATACGGTGGCCAAGCGGGTGGAACGTTTCTGGGATTCCTGGCTGTAAATATGTTTTGGCATGAGCTCCGAACACATTGGGTGTTTGGAGCTTTTTTACTTTGCAGGAATGACCTTGTCGCACTAACGTGTGAAAGATCTTCCTGCAAAGTAAAACCCTCCGGGAGGATGCGCAGCTCGCGGAGAGGAAGTTTGCCTTTCGGGCACCGCTCGCGCGCTGAGAGTCCGCAAGCGGACTCTTTGTTCCTTTGCAGGAATGACATCACACCTGACAAGACGATCAATTGGGGAAATGACAGGCGTGACACTGTGGATAACTATGTGAATTCTGTGGATTATTTCGAAAAAGAGGATAAAAATGACAGGCGTATCATTTTGACGCCTGTCATTAAATGTCATTATTTTTGCAAGTCAGATTGCAGGAGTTTCAGAAAAAGTACTAAACGAGTCAACAAAAGTTATTGAAGGCAATGCAGGTAGAGTTCAAAAGGAACCCCTTCTTTGGCGGGAATGTTCAGTTCTTCGGCACCTCGGATGCAAAGAGCAATGAAATTTGCGGCCTTTTTGACTGCAGAAAACAGGTCTGCACCCCGCAGGATATCGGCAGACACGATGGAGGCGAAGAGGTCTCCGGTACCGGAGCGGGATTTCCCTGCCACAGGTACGGAATATGTGGAAAACATTCCGTTCTCCCAGATGGCATTTACCAACAAATGGTCTCTGTGAAGACCTGTGATAACGATGCGGCCGGGACAAAGGGCGGAAAGCTTGCCAAGAAGCTCTTTCAGGGCTTCATCGGACCAGGGCTCCTCTGCATAGGGAGTATCGGTCAGCAGA
>JAFQLB010000107.1 GCA_017396675.1 Lachnospiraceae bacterium | reverse complement strand
CACAGGCGCGCACAGATTATGATTTGTGACGCGCCGCTTCTGATTGGAGTCCATTCCAACAGAAGCTGAATCGGACATCCTTGTCCGATTCGCGCTGACTCCCGTGCGCCTGTGCCTCCCAAGCGCAAATGACCGGGCTTTTTTCAAGGCGTTCTTATGATAGCTGTTTGTATTCTACTGTGATGATTATATTTACGGGCTCCTAAGGGTGAGTTCACGTGCAGGGTCGCTAACGGGCATTTGAAAAGCAGGAGACGATAAATCCAACGAAAGTCAAAGTTGGATTCCCCAAAACAGAAGATGGTCATCCCGGCAGCACTTTTTTAACTTACGATTTCCTATCGCACCGCTGATTAAGGGATGGGCGGTTTATAAAAACTTCATATTTTTTATAATATTTATCACATTACTCTGTCCGTCGACGGTTGAATATATGCGGTAAATCTGGTACAATACCCTTTGAATCTTAAAACCGATATCAGACAGGAAGCCGCTTTGGCGGCAGATTGCGAGGCTTTATGAAACTATTTGGTAAACTATTCGGTACCCACAGCGAGAGAGAATTGAAGAGGATTATGCCGCTGGTGGAGCGAATTGAAAGCCTGCGGGAAGAACGCATGGCTATGTCGGATGCACAGCTGCAGAATAAGACCAGGGAATACAAAGAGCGTTTGGAGAAGGGCGAGACGTTGGATGATATATTGCCGGATGCTTATGCTACCGTGCGGGAGGCGGCCAGACGTGTTTTGAATATGGAGCATTATCGGGTACAGCTGATCGGCGGTATTATCCTTCATCAGGGCAGGATTGCGGAGATGAAGACAGGAGAAGGAAAGACACTGGTAGCCACACTCCCGGCCTATCTGAACGCTTTGGAAGGAAAGGGCGTGCATGTGGTTACGGTAAACGACTACCTGGCAAAGCGTGACGCCGAGTGGATGGGGCAGATCCATCGGTTTTTGGGTCTTAAGGTAGGTGTGGTTTTAAACGGTCTGACCAGTGAAGAACGCAGAGAGCAGTACAACTGTGATATCACCTATGTGACCAACAATGAACTGGGTTTTGATTATCTGCGTGATAATATGGTCATTTACAAGGAGCAGCTGGTGCTTCGCGGGCTGCATTACGCCATCATTGATGAGGTGGACTCGGTATTGGTGGACGAGGCCAGAACGCCTCTGATCATTTCCGGCCAAAGCGGGAAGTCCACGAAGCTCTATGAGGCCTGCGATATTCTGGCCAGGCAGCTGGAGCGCGGTAAGGACATGGAGGATCTTTCCAAGATTGACGCCATCATGGGTGTGATTAGGGAGGAGACGGGAGATTTTATCGTCAATGAAAAGGATAAGGTGGTAAATCTGACGGAACGCGGCGTTGCCCGTGTGGAGCAGTTTTTCCACATTGAGAATCTGGCGGATCCCGAGAATCTGGAGATACAGCACAACATTATCCTGGCACTGCGGGCGCATAACCTGATGTTCAGGGATCAGGACTATGTGGTCAAAGACGATCAGGTAATGATCGTGGATGAATTTACGGGGCGTATTATGCCGGGGCGGAGGTACTCCGACGGACTGCATCAGGCCATTGAGGCAAAGGAGCATGTGAAGGTAAAGCGGGAGAGCAAAACACTGGCTACCATCACCTTCCAGAACTTCTTTAATAAATTCGATAAAAAGGCCGGAATGACGGGTACGGCACTGACGGAAGAGAAGGAATTCCGGGATATTTACGGGATGGATGTGGTGGAGATCCCCACCAATATGCCGGTGGTTCGAATCGATCATCAGGACGCCGTATACAAGACAAAAAAGGAAAAGCTGCATTGTATTGTGGAGGCCGTTGCCGAGGCGCATGCCAAGGGGCAGCCGGTTCTGGTGGGTACGATTACCATTGAATCCTCAGAAGAGCTGAGCGGGCTGTTGAAAAAGAAGGGAATCCCTCATAAGGTGCTGAATGCCAAGTTCCATGAGATGGAAGCGGAGATTGTGGCCGATGCCGGTATGCAAGGCGCCGTTACCATTGCCACCAACATGGCGGGTCGCGGTACGGATATCAAGCTGGACGAAGCGGCCAAGGCCGCGGGCGGACTGAAGATCATCGGTACGGAGCGTCATGAATCCCGTCGTATCGATAATCAGCTGAGAGGACGTTCCGGTCGTCAGGGGGACCCGGGTGAGTCCAAGTTTTATATTTCTCTGGAAGATGATCTGATGCGGCTGTTCGGCTCCGAACGTTTGATCTCCATGTTTAATGCACTGGGAATACCGGAATACCAGGAGATCGAACACAAGACATTGAGCGGCGCCATCGAGACGGCTCAGAAGAAGATAGAGGGCAATAACTTTGGCATCAGAAAGAACCTGCTGGAATACGATCAGGTAATGAATGAGCAACGAGAGATCATTTATGCCGAAAGACGCCGCGTCCTGGACGGAGAAAGCATGCGGGATGTGATCTATAAGATGATCACCGACATTGTGGATAATACGGTAGATACGGTCATCGCCGACGATGCGGAGAGCGGGGATTGGGATTTAAACGAGTTAAATACATTGCTGCTGCCCATCATTCCGCTGACCCCTTTGGAGCCGGAGCAGGTGAGTGAGCTTGGCGGCGATCTTAAGAAAAACAGTCTGAAGCAGTATCTGAAGGAAGAGGCTGCCAAGCTGTACGAGGCTAAGGAAGCGGAGTTTCCGGAACCTGAAGCCATTCGAGAGCTGGAGCGTGTGATTCTTTTGAAGGTCATTGACAGAAAGTGGATGGCTCATATTGACGATATGGATCAGCTCAGGCAGGGGATCGGACTGCAGGCCTACGGTCAGAGAGATCCGCTGGTGGAATACAAAATGAGCGGATATGAAATGTTCGACGGAATGACCGAGAACATCCGCGAGGATACGGTAAAGCTTCTTCTGCATGTGCGGGTAGAGCAGAAGGTGGAACGAGAGCAGGTAGCCAAGGTTACGGGTACCAACAAGGATGACTCCCTTGCCAAAACGCCGATGAAGCGGGCAGAGGCCAAGGTATATCCCAATGATCCCTGTCCCTGCGGAAGCGGGAAAAAATATAAGCAGTGCTGTGGTAGGCGCTGATTCTTCCGGCAATCGCCGGTTCTTTCGGATCGCCGGAGGGGAAGAAATGACAGGACTATAATGAATAGAAAGTGTGGTGAACGCAAGTGGTTGAACTGGACCAGATGAAAACAGAATTGCTCAGTTACAAAACTCCATTGGCGGAAGTGAGGGATTCACTTTGACCTGACAAATAAGGCAAAGCGAATCGAGGAATTGGAAATGGAGATGGAGGCTCCCGGTTTTTGGGATAATCCCGACCTTTCCAACCGCAAAATGAAGGAATTGAAGAATCTGAAGGATACGGTAGACACATGTGAGAGACTGCTTCGACAGTATGAAGATATAGAGATGCTGATTGAACTGGGTTACGAAGAAGAAGACGCTGAGATAATCGGAGAGATCAGGGAAGAGCTGGATGGATTTGCGGAAAGCCTTGAGACCATCAGGATCGGCACTCTGTTGTCGGGTGAATTTGACAAATCCAATGCGATACTCAAGCTGAATGCGGGAGCCGGCGGAACGGAGTCCTGCGACTGGGCGGGGATGCTGTATCGGATGTACAGCCGGTGGGCTGAAAAAAGAGGTTTTTCGGTAGAAGTACTGGACAGTCTGGACGGTGAGGAAGCCGGTATCAAATCCATTACCTTTCAGGTCAATGGAGAGAATGCCTACGGGTATCTGAAGTCGGAAAAGGGGGTACACCGGCTGGTACGGATATCGCCCTTTAATGCACAGGGAAAGCGACAGACATCCTTTGTATCTCTGGATGTAATGCCGGAAATCGAAGAGGATCTGGATGTGGAGATCGAGGATAAGGATCTTCGGATCGATACCTATCGAAGCAGCGGAGCCGGTGGTCAGCATATCAACAAGACATCCTCCGCCATTCGAATCACCCATCTGCCCACGGGAATTGTGGTACAGTGTCAGAATGAACGAAGCCAGCATATGAACAAGGATAAGGCGATGCAAATGCTGAGAGCCAAGCTGTATATGCTCAAGCAGGAAGCCAACGCAGAGAAGCTTTCCGATATCCGTGGAGAGGTGACGGAAATCGGCTGGGGCAATCAGATCCGCTCCTACGTTTTTCAACCCTATACGTTGGTAAAGGATCACAGAACGAGTGTGGAAAGCGGTAACGTGGATGCGGTTATGGATGGCAGCCTGGATCTGTTTATCAACGGATATTTAAAATGGCTCAGCATCGGCGGCAAGGACGCCCGCAGTTGACTTGGCGGTTATAGGGGCGGCTCACGTAGGTGTGTCGCCCGTAGTTTTCATAAGATACAGCAGATGCCCGTTAGGCGGGCATCTGCTGCATTCAGGAGGAAGGAATGTGTCTTTTATTGATTTTGGGAGCAGGGTTGACGGCTGCCGTTTTGCTGAAGATTCGTCACCTGTTTCTCTATTCCGTCAAAATATATAATTACCGGGGACAGTCATCCTATGTACAGATGGGAAGAGCGCAGCTGGTCAGAAAAAGAGGGATATGGCGTCTGCAGATTCCGGAGGACATCATCCGGCGTTCTCTTACCACAGCCTATCGTCTGAAGCTGTCGGGAGGCATGGCAGAGCGTGGTGAAGGAAGTCGAATGTTGGTATGCTTCGGAAACGGATATGTTAGAATGGAGAGCATGAAGGGGGAAATGTATACGAAAAACCACATTGCAACTTCTACCCTGCTATAGTATACTCCCAACAGAAGAGACATTGACAGGAGGTTCATATGAAGTGGGAAGCAAATGTACGTAAGGTAACCCCCTATGTTCCGGGAGAGCAGCCAAAGTGTACACAGATGATCAAACTGAATACCAATGAATGTCCCTATCCTCCTTCGCCCGGAGTGGCAGAGGCGATTGCAGGGATTTCGACAGAAGAGTTAAGACTCTATCCCGATCCGGAGGTGGGAGAGCTTCGGCAGGCTCTGGCAGAGTATTACGGAGTAACAAAAGAGCAGGTGTTTGTGGGAGTGGGTTCCGACGATGTGCTGGCCACAGCCTTTCTGACCTTTTTCCATTCGGACAGGCCCCTGCTTTTTCCGGACATTACCTATTCCTTCTATGAAGTCTGGGCAGAGCTGTTTGGGATACCTTATGAAAGAGTACCCTTAAAAGAGGACTTTCACATTTGCGCCGGAGATTATAAAAGAGAAAACGGCGGAATTATTTTTCCTAATCCGAATGCGCCCACAGGCATGGAAGAAAGCCGGGAATTGATAGAGGACATCGTCGGAAGCAATCGGGATGTGGTTGTGATCGTGGATGAGGCCTATGTAGATTTTGGGGCGGACAGTGTGCTTTCGCTGACGGAAAAATACGACAATCTTTTGGTGGTACAGACATTTTCCAAATCCAGAGCAATGGCGGGAATGCGGATCGGATTTGCCATCGGTCATCCGAAGCTGATCTCCTATCTGAACGATGTGAAATTTTCCTTCAATTCCTACACCATGAACCGGACTGCCATTGCGGCGGGTGTGGCCGCACTTAAGGATGAGACGTATTTCAGGAATACGCTTGAAAGAATCATAGAGACCAGAGAGAGGACAAAGGCGGAATTAAAAAAACTGGGCTTTCTTTTTCCCGACTCCAAAAGCAATTTTATCTTTGCCACACATCCCAGGCTGTCGGCAAAGAGTCTGTACCAGGCATGCAGGGAAAGGAATATTTACCTGAGGTATTTTGACAAGCCGGGAATCCGCGATTACCTCCGCATCAGTATCGGAAAAGAAGAGGAAATGCATATATTTTTGGACTTCCTGAAACACTACATAGAACAGGAAAGAGGATGAGACGGGATGGATGCCTATACACAGTTTCCTTCTGTTTACGATATTTTCATGGATCAGGCTCCCTATCGTGAGTGGGCTTCCTTTTTGACGCGGACTTTAAACAGATTCGGGGTAGAAAAGGGTGACCTGGTGCTGGATCTTGGGTGCGGGACGGGTACACTGACAGAGCTTTTGTCCCGGCGGGGATTTGATATGATCGGAGTGGATGCCTCCGCCGCCATGCTGTCCGTAGCGATGGACAAGCGTAAAACGGACGGTCAGATTCTTTATTTGCTGCAGGATATGCGTGAGTTTGAGCTTTACGGTACCGTGGCGGCAGCAGTCAGTGTCTGTGACAGCCTGAATTATCTGTTGGAGGAGGAGGACATGATTCAAACCTTCCGTCTGGTCAACAATTATCTGGATCCGGAAGGGATTTTTGTTTTTGATTTTAATACCGTATATAAATATGAAACTGTGATCGGGGACAGAACCATTGCGGAAAACCGCGACCACTGCAGTTTTATCTGGGAGAATTATTACCACAAAAAGCAAGCCGTCAATGAATACGATCTGACGGTTTTTGTACAGGAAGATGGGGAGGAAAGGTTTCGCCGTTTCCGGGAGACACATTATCAAAGGGGATACACACTGCAGCAGATGAAGCGGTATCTGACACAGGCAGGCATGGGATTCATAGAAGCCTGTGATGCGGACACATTGGAGCCTGTCACGGAGGTGAGCCAACGGATCTACTGTATTGCGAGGGAAGCGGGCAAGGGAAACACAGGGAGGTAACAGGATATGTCGGACTATATGGTAAGAGCTACGGCGGCCAATGCACAGATACGTGCCTTTGGGGTAACCGGAAGAGATCTGGTGGAAAAGGCCAGAACAGCCCATCATACCAGCCCGGTGGTAACGGCAGCCTTGGGGCGTCTTCTGACGGCAGGGGTGATGATGGGAAGTATGCTGAAGGGAGAAAAGGACATATTGACCATACAGGTCAGTGGAAGTGGCCCCATGCAGGGAATGACAGTTACCGCCGATGCCATGGGCAGAGTCAAGGGATATGCCAAGGTACCGGAGGTGATGCTGCCTGCCAACGGTCAGGGGAAGCTGGATGTAGCCGGCGCCGTAGGCATCGGAATCTTAAGCGTGATGAAGGATAT
>JAFQLB010000106.1 GCA_017396675.1 Lachnospiraceae bacterium | reverse complement strand
GGAATGCTGGTTTTACTTTCGGGGTGTGCTTCGGGTCAGCAGAGTACACTGAAGTACATCGGAGCCGACACGGCCAAAGCCTATGCTTTGGAAGCGGCCGGTCTGACGGCGGAACAGGTGAAGTTTTCGGGTACGGATATGGGTTCCGAAAACGGGATGGATTATTATGAAGTGGAATTCAGTGCCAACGGCAGCGAATATGAATATGAGGTGGATGCGCTGACGGGAGTGATTCTGGAAACGAAGATCAACGGGCGTGAAGTGGCACCTCAGGCGGCAGTATCGGCACCGGCACAGGAGAAAACAGTGGCATCGGCACCGGCACAGGAACAGACGTCAGCTGCGCCCGCTGCCTCTCCCCAGTCCGCTCAGACACAGCCTCAGGGTAGTAGGACGAAACAGGAGACGCAGACCATGATCACAGAAGAAAAGGCCAGAGAGCTGGCATTGGCGGACGCAGGTGTGAAGGAAAGTGATGTAACATTTGTAAGAGTGCATCAGGACCTGGATGACGGGCGGCAGGTCTATGATGTGGAATTCTACACTGCAGACTATGTGGAATATGATTATGAGCTGGACGCCTATACGGGTGCAGTTTTGTCAAAGGATCTGGATGCGGAGTTCTATGCGCCTCCCGCCACCAACACACAGGCGTCGTCTCCTGCAGCCTCCGGCAGTGGAAATACGAGCGTGATTTCCGAAGAGGAAGCAAAGTCCATCGTTCTGGCACAGGTTCCGGGAGCCTCAGCCTCGGATATTTGGGAGTTCCGTCTGGAATATGATGACGGAAGACAGGAATATGAAGGTACGATCATCTACAATCAGATGGAGTACGAATTTGAAGTGGACGCCTACAGCGGTGCTATCCGCAGCTGGGATGTGGAATCTATTTACGATTAAGAGGAGAAAAGAAATGGAGAATAATAACATGAAAAGAGAGCTTTTTCCGGTAGTATCAGGTGTTTTAAAAATAGTTTCCTATCTGTCGCTGGCGGCAGCAGTTATCGTCACGTTGTTTCTGATCTTTGTATTTTTCCGGTTTTTGGCACCGGGGGGAATCTGGTATCTGCTGGATGAGATGGAGGATCAACTGGTTTCGGTGTTTGTGCTTTGGAGCGGCTTTATCATCTGTCGGTATCTGGCCGGTGCTCTGCGTTCGGTGGGACAGAAGGAGAAAACAGAGCATCAGGCATAGTTTGATAGTGTATCAGGGATTTTTACGGAGGAGGCTGCCCCGTGTAACGGCATCTTCTCCGTATTTGTTTTTTATCCTGTCCAAAGCCTGATCCAGCCTGTGAAGCTTGTCTCCGGGAAGCTTCCTGGAAGTCTCCGGGGACTCTTCTTCTTCGGCAGCGAGATAATCAAAAAGGTTCACCTGTACCGGCTGATGGGACTCAGCCAGGCGCGAAGTACGGATGCCCAGCAGGCGAATGGGAGAAGCATTCCATAATTCGTCAAAGAGCCGACAGGAAATCCGATAAATCTCTTCGGTAGAATCTGTGGGCATCTGCAGAGTCATCTGATGGGAGACATGCTGAAAGGTGTGGTATTTGATCTCGCAGCTTACCATACCTGCCCTCTGTCCGGACTTGCGCAGACGACCGGCCACACCTTCCGCAAGACTGTGGAGGACGAGGAAGGCATCCTGACGGGTGGTGACATCCTGATGCAGGGTGGTGGAATTGCCGATTCCTTTGGCTTTGGAAGGGAGGTACTCCACCCTTGCCGTATCCCATCCGTTGGCATATTCCCAGAGCATTTTTCCATGACTCTTTAAGTGCAGGGTGAGAATTTCGGGGGCGGTATTTGCCAGATCCCCTATGGTCAGAATTTCAAGATTGCGCAGGATTTCCACACTGGAATGACCGCACATGTGCAGTGTGCTGACAGGCAGGGGCCATAATTTTTCGCGGATCTCGTGAGAGAACAGGGTATGTACAAGATTGGGTTTTTTAAAATCAGAAGCCATTTTGGCCAAGATCTTACGGTCGGAAATACCGATATTCACGGTGAAACCAAAGTTGGCAAGAATTCCTTCCCGGATTTGCCGGGCAGCTTCCAGGGGAGAGGTATAACGGTAAGAAATAGGGGTAAAATTCATATAGCACTCATCGATGCTGACCTGCTCGATCTCAGGGCAGATATCCGACAAATATTCCATCAAGGCATGGGAGCGCCTGCGATACATGGAATGATCGGGAGGGGCACTGATCAGAGTGGGACATTTGCGGAATGCATTTACCACAGGTTCTCCCGTTTTGATGCCGTAGGCTTTGGCGGGAACAGATTTGGCCAGTACCACGCCATGACGTTTTTGAAGATCGCCGCCGATAATGGAGGGAACGGTACGAAGATCCAGCGGATCACCCGCTTCCAGACGGGAAAGAGCTGTCCAGCTTAAGAAAGCGGAATTCACATCGATATGAAAAATAATCTGTTCCATAAGCACTCCTTTGACGTATGCGCGGGCTTTTACCGTCTCTTGTAAAGCTTGTCAAGAGATGATAGGAATACTATAGCATTCTGTTTCCAAATTGCAAGATATCCTTTACAAGAGAAGAAAATGTTGGTATGATTAGCTTAATTTATTACAAAAATGTTACAAAATAGAAACCAGTGGAAGAGAATATGAGAAAAGTAACAAAATATTACAAGAGAATTCGCGCCGGCTTTTTGCAGGCAGCGATTTTTATTATGTTTATATATGTATTTTTCATACCCAATGTGACCGGATATGTGAGCCAGGGCGACAATTATTTCACCGTGTTTTTAAACGGCACGCAGATCGGTTATATGGGAGAGACAGATGCCATCGATGATATCGTAAGGGAAGCCAGAGCGAAGGTTGCGCTTCAGTCGGAGGAAATGGTATATGCCGGAGCGGATGTGGAGGTAATCGCTGAGGAGGTTTATTTCGGAAGAATCGATACGTACCGTACACTGGTGGAGCGTGCAGCAGCAGTGCTGGAAGACAGTATCATTGAGACGCTGGGACATGCCTACACACTGAAGATGAACGAATACAGCGTGAACCTTGCAGACAGTGAGGAGGTCATTACCCTTTTGGAGGCTTCCCTGAGTGAGTACGATACAGAAAACGCCTATCAGGTAAATCTTGTTCTGGATCCTACCAGAGAATTGAACGCATTGACTGCAGAGGTGGTCAATGCCAGAGAACAGGAAGCCCAGGAAGAGCTTCCCACATTTCCCCAGGCGGGAACGGAACAGTATTTTTCAGATCTGTTTGCGGCCATTGAACCCGCGGGTGAAAAGGAGTTTGATGATTTTGAATACGGTCTGACCATGATGGATTTCTCGGAAGAGGTGGAAGTGGTGGAAGCATTTTTGATGGATTCAGAACTGACGCCGCTGGAACAGGCTGTGAATGAGGTGACCAAAGATAAAGAGGTAAACGTAGTATATGAAGTAGTGGCAGGGGATACGCTTTCCGGGATATCGGAAAAGACGGATATTCCCGTAGAGCGTATCATCGAATTAAATGATACGCTGGAGGACGAAACCTCCACCATCCGGATCGGTGATGAGCTGATTGTAACGGTTCCGGAGCCGGAGCTGTCGGTAGAGCGTACGGAGCTGGTATATCTGGAAGAGGATTATGATGCGGAGGTCATTTATATTGAAAATGACGAGTGGTATACCACGGACGAAGTGGTGCGTCAGGAGCCGTCGGCAGGTCATCGCAACGTGGCTGCCCTGATCAGTTATCACAATGATAAAGAGGTCAGTCGGGAGATCGTAAAGGAAGAGGTG
>JAFQLB010000008.1 GCA_017396675.1 Lachnospiraceae bacterium | reverse complement strand
GGTGAGGAACCGGAGGAATTGATCGATCAGCTGCTTTTGATCAATCGGTTTCACAAATACTTTCCTTCCGGAACGGGAGATATCTTCCCTGTGGATATGACCGTGCATCACAATCCGGAGTATGTGCTGGATATTATAAAGGGGTCTTTTGACAAGGAGATCCGCTATCTTTCCTTCCATGGAAGTGACAGTGATGTGATTCGTGTCACCGGGTATCTGGTGAAGCGTTCGGAAATGGAGAAGCTGGACGCCGGAAAGGCTGTTTTGCAAAATACCACGGGTCTGGGTCTGGGAGCCTCCAAAAACGGTAAGATACTGGAAAGAAAAGTGCGCTGATGAAAGCTGAAATCAACCGGATCCTCCCTTTTTCCAGTGTGGACGGACCGGGGAACCGAACGGCTGTATTCCTGCAGGGGTGCAACATCGATTGTAAATACTGTCACAATCCGGAGACCAGGCATCTGTGCAGAGGCTGCGGCGTCTGTGTACCGGCTTGCCCCACGGGAGCCCTGAAGGCAGGAGGAGATCGGCCGGAATACGAGGAAAGCCTGTGTGTGGGATGCGATACGTGTATTCGTATCTGTCCTTACGGAAGCTCTCCCAAAACCCGCCAGATGACGCCTGAGGAGGTGTTTCGGGTCGTCAGCAGACAGATCCCCTTCATCCGGGGGGTGACTGTTTCCGGCGGAGAGTGTATGCTGTGGCCGGAGTTTGTAAGGCAGCTGTTTGAGCTGTCAAAGAAGGCGGGACTGAGTACACTGATGGACAGCAACGGTACCCTTCCCTTTTGGGAATATCCCGGCCTGATGGAGGTGACAGACGGAGTGATGCTGGACATCAAGGCCTATGCTGAAGCGGATCACAGGGCCATCACAGGCTTCGGGAACGAGACGGTGCTGGAAAATGCAAGGTATCTGTCGGAGATTTCCAAGCTTACGGAGATACGTACGGTGGTGGTGCAGGAGCTGTATGACGCCGTAAAAAGCACAGAGCAGACGGTGGATTTTTTACAGGAGAGCTTACAGGGGAAGGATGTCAGGATTAAGATCATCGCGTACCGCCCCATGGGCGTGAGGAAGGAGTATTCTCATTACCGGGTGCCGGATCGGGCATTGCTGGAGTGTCTGGCGGAGCTTTGGAGAAGGGGCGGTTTTTACAATATTGTAATCACATAAAGAAGCAAAGGAGGGGATAGCTTTGGGGAGAGTCAGTCATGCGGATGAGAGCACCGTGGTTGTTGAAATGAGAAATATCGTAAAAAAATTCGGTGATTTTACAGCCAACGATCACATACAGCTGACCGTACACAAAGGGGAAGTGCATGCCATACTGGGGGAAAACGGAGCCGGTAAAAGCACCATGATGAATGTGCTGTGCGGCTTGTACAAGCCCACCGCCGGCGAGATCTTTATCAATGGAAAACAGGTGAATTTCAACAGTCCCAAGGATTCCATTGATATGGGCATCGGCATGGTACATCAGCATTTTATGTTGATTCAGCCGTTTACGGTGACAGACAACATTATCTTGGGGATGGAGCCGGTGAAGGGGCTTGTGGTGGACAAGGAAACGGCCAAGGCCAGAATTCTGGAGCTTTCCGCCAAATACAATATGAGTATCGATCCGGATGCAAAGATTGAGGATATTTCTGTTGGAATGCAGCAGAGAGTGGAGATCTTAAAGGTGCTGTACCGGGGAGCAGATGTGCTGATCCTGGATGAACCCACGGCCTCTCTGACACCGCAGGAAATCGAGGGATTATTGGAGATTATAGAAAATCTGACGGCGGACGGCAAAAGCGTGATTCTGATCACCCATAAGCTGAAGGAGATTACCGCTTCCTCCGATAAATGTACCATTATCCGACAGGGAAAATATATTGATACGGTTTCTGTGAAGGATGTGAATGAAAGTGATCTGGCGGCCATGATGGTGGGCCGGGACGTGAATTTTAAAGTAGAAAAGAAGCCGCAGGAGCCGGGAGAAGCGGTGCTTGAGGTGGAAGGAATCCGGGCCAGGGATTACCGCGGTGTGGAGATACTGAAAGGGCTGGACTTAACGGTACGCAAGGGTGAGATCGTAGGCTTGGCGGGCGTAGACGGCAACGGGCAGACGGAGCTGGTGGAGATCCTTACGGGTCTTCGAAAAGCAGAGTCCGGTAAGGTAAGCATTCTGGGTAAGGATGTATTTAACCGTACGCCAAAAGAAACCTTTGATGCCGGTATTTCCAGTATTCCCGCAGACCGTCAGAAGCATGGATTGATTTTGGAATTTTCCAATGAAGACAATATGATTCTGCAGCATTACAATGAAGCTCCTTTTGCCCGAAAGGGCATCCTGAACAGAAAGGAAATCAGGGAGCATGCCACCGCCCTGATGGAGAAGTTTGATATCCGCCCCCGGGGGACGGAAGGCAATCCTGCGGGAACACTTTCCGGCGGGAATCAGCAGAAGGTGATCATTGCCAGAGAAATTACCAACGACAAGGAGCTTTTGATCGCGGTCAATCCTACCCGCGGACTGGATGTGGGAGCCATAGAATTTGTGCATAAATATCTGGTGGAGCAAAGAAACAATAACCGTGCGGTGTTGCTGGTTTCCTTTGAACTGGATGAGATCATGAGCCTGTCCGATCGGATAGAGGTAATTTCGGGGGGCATCATCACAGGAAGCGTGACGGGAGAAGAGATCGCCAATCACGAGACGGATGAAAAGGAACTGGGCTTCCTGATGGCAGGAGGGAAACGGACATGAAAAAAATAAAAAATATTTTGGAAACCAATGTACTGTATACTCTGATTGCCATAGTCATAGGATTTGTCATAGGTGCTCTGTTTCTTGCGGTAGCAGGGATCAGTCCGGGGGCTGCTTATGCCAAGCTGATTGACGGTGTATTTGGAAGACCCAAATATCTGGTGTGGACCATGGTTTACGGAAGCCCGTTGATTTTTACGGGTCTCAGTGTTGCATTTTCTCTTCGTACAGGTGTATTCAATATCGGTGCCGAGGGACAGTTTGTGGTGGGTTCGCTGGCAGCCTGTGCCGTGGGGATTCTTGTGCAGGCGCCGCCTGTGATCCATGCCCTGCTGTGTATCCTGGCGGCAGCGCTTGCAGGTTTCTTGTGGTCCTATCTGGTGGGGCTTATGAAGGTAAAGCGGGGGATTCACGAAGTATTATCCTATATCATGTTTAACTGGATCGCCTTCTACCTGTCCAACTATATGGTAAATACGGAACTGCTGCACAAGGAAGGTGACGGAGAAGCTACGAAGAACGTACTGGATTCCGCAAGAATCCTGTTCCCCGAGGGAATTTTGAAGGTGCTTGACTGCTCGGGAGCCAACTGGGGATTTCTCCTGGCCATTATCACAGCCGTGGCTATGTGGATCATCATTGAAAAAACAACGCTGGGGTATCGCCTGAAGGCAGTCGGCTTCAATAAGGAGGCGGCCAAGTTCGGAGGGATCAACGCAGACAAATCCATTCTTACGGCACTGGGAATCTCCGGTGCGCTGGCAGGCGTGGGAGGTGCCGTGCAGCTGCTGGGCATGGGAGCCAGAATCAGCCAGTTTGCCGGTCAGGAGGGATACGGTTTTCAGGGGATCACGGTGGCACTGATTGCCGGCAGCAACCCCATCGGATGTATTTTCTCCGGCATCTTTTACGGAGCCATGAAATACGGCGGTTCCAAGCTTACCATGGTGGGAGCGCCGGAAGAAGTGATCGACATTATTATGGGCTGCGTGATCATTTTCATCGCAATTTCTCAGGTATTCAAAGCCCTGTTCAAAAAGACGGTGAAAGGAAAGGAGAGTAAATAAATGGATGGATTAATCAGTAATTTGGGTCTGTTGATCAATGCCACACTGGTGGCTACTCCGCCTTTGCTTCTGGCAGCACTGGGCTCTTGTTTTTCGGAAAGAAGCGGTGTGATCAATCTGGGGATCGAAGGCATGATGACCATCGGAGCCTTTTCGGGAGCCGCCATCGGTCTGGTGGTGGGAAACGGTTGGATCGCCTGGCTCTGCGGCGGTCTGGCGGGAGGCTTGATGGCGCTGATCCATGCAGTGGTATGTATACAATTTCATGCGGATCAGACCATTGCCGGTACAGCCATTAATTTTATCGGACCGGGACTGGCGCTGTTTTTGTCCAAGGCAATTTTCGGTTCCTCCGATACGCCCCCTCTGGAAACGGCCTATAAACTGCCCAGGCTGTTTGAAGGCGTTTTTGAATCGGGTTCTTTTTTGGGCAACGTGCTGAATGTATACTCGGTGGCCTATCTTGTATTTATTTTTTCCGGAATTGCCGTGTTTGTATTTTACAAAACCAAATTCGGCACCCATCTGCGGGCTGTGGGAGAACATCCGGAGGCATGTGAGTCGTTGGGCATCAACGTGTATCTGGTGCGGTATATCTGCGTGGTTATTTCCGGATTTATGGCAGGACTGGGGGGTGCTTTTGTGACCCTTGCCACCATCAATCAGTTTCGTCCCAACGTGATCGTGGGACAGGGCTTTATTGCCATTGCCGCCGTCATCTTCGGTAAATTTTCACCGGGCGGAGCAATGAAGGCGTGCCTGCTCTTTGGCTTTTGCAGCGGCGTCAAATCCATCATTACCATGAGCAATATCGTATCCCCCAATCTGATTTCCATGATCCCTTACGTGGTGACGCTGGCAGCCTTGATCCTGTTTGTGGGAAGGGCGCACACGCCGGCGGCCAACGGCAAGATTTTTGAACGATCAAAATAGAAAACATAAGGAGAAGGAAGATGAGTTATACTGAGATATTAGGACATGTGGATCATACCCTGCTGGCGCAGACCGCCACCTGGGAAGAGATCCGTACAATCTGTGATGATGCCATGCAATATAAAACGGCCTCTGTCTGTATTCCCCCAAGCTTTGTCCGGCAGGCAAAGGAATATGTGGGAGATCGTATGGCAGTCTGTACCGTGATCGGATTTCCAAACGGATATATGACCACGGCGGTAAAGGAATTTGAAACAAAGGATGCCCTGCAAAACGGTGCAGATGAGATTGATATGGTCATCAATATGGGCTGGCTGAAGGAGCAAAGGTACGATCTGGTGGAACAGGAGATCCGCACCTTGAAGGCTGCCTGCGGGAGCAGAATATTGAAGGTGATCATTGAAACCTGTCTGCTGACGGAGGAAGAGAAGATCAGGATGTGCGAAATCGTCACACGTTCCGGGGCGGATTATATCAAAACCTCCACCGGTTTTTCCAAGGCGGGGGCTACCTTTGCGGATGTGGAGCTGTTTGCCGGGCATGTGGGACCGGAAGTGAAGATCAAGGCTGCCGGCGGGATCGCCTCCATGGAGGATGCAAAGAAATTTCTGGCACTGGGAGCCCACCGTCTGGGAACCAGCCGGATCATCAAGCTTGTAAAGAACGAAGCAGCTTCGGGATATTAAGGCGAAAACTAAAATAAGAAACAGGAACAGGAGGCATATGTGATGTGGAAAGAATACCGGTATAAACGCATTTTTGTTATAGTGGTGGATTCTCTGGGGGTGGGAGAGGCTCCCGATGCTGCGGATTTTGACGACGTGGGCAGCAATACGCTGGGACATATTGCAGAATCCGTTACGCAGTTTTCCATTCCCAATCTGCAGAAGCTGGGTATTGCCAACCTGCTCCCCCTGAAGCATGTATCTCCTGTCCACCGGCCGTTGGGATATTACGCCAAGCTCACGGAAGCCAGTCTGGGTAAGGATACAATGACAGGGCATTGGGAGATCATGGGACTTCATGTAACCACCCCTTTTCAGACCTTTACGGAAACGGGATTTCCGCCGGAGCTGATTGCGGAACTGGAGAGACGCACCGGAAAACGGGTCATCGGCAACAAAAGTGCCAGCGGCACAGAAATCCTGGAGGAGCTTGCGGAGGAGGAGATCGCCACCGGTGCCATGATTGTCTACACCTCTGCGGATTCCGTGCTGCAGATCTGCGGGAATGAGGAGACCTTTGATCTTCAGGAGCTCTACCGCTGCTGTGAGATCGCAAGAGAACTCACCATGAAGGATGAATGGAAGGTGGGACGGATCATTGCCAGACCCTACGTAGGAAAGAGAAGAGGAGAGTTCAAGCGTACCAGCAACCGTCACGATTATGCCTTAAAGCCTTTCGGTAAAACGGCTTTGGATGTGTTAAAGGACAACGGCCTGGATGTGATCTCCGTGGGCAAGATCAAGGATATTTTTGACGGTGAGGGGATTACCCAAGCTTATAAATCCAAAAGCTCCGTTCACGGCATGGAACAGACCATCGAGATCGCGGACCGGGACTTTACGGGACTCTGCTTCGTCAACCTGGTGGATTTTGATGCCCTTTGGGGACACAGAAGAGATCCCATCGGCTACGCCGGAGAGCTGGAAGCCTTTGATGAGAAGCTGGGAATTCTGATGGAAAAGCTGCGGGATGAGGATCTCCTGATCATTACGGCGGATCACGGTACCGATCCTACCTTTAAGGGAACCGACCACACCAGAGAGAAGGTGCCCTTCCTGGCCTGGTCCAAATCCATGAAGGGAAGCGGGCTTCTTCCGGAACAGGAGAGTTTTGCGGTAACGGGGGCCACCGTGGCGGATAATTTCGGTCTGACCATGCCGGAAAATACCATCGGAAGCTCGCTTCTGTCGGAGCTGAATTAACAATAGACGAAGGAAAAGAAAGGAGTAACCATGAATGTTTTTGCGGCTATGACATTGACGGACTGGATCGTAATGATTCTTGTATTTGCTTTGATCGGAGGAGCCTGGTGGCTCATAGACGACTCCAGAAAAAAAGGAATGGAGGTAGGCGGTAAATTCTGCGGCGGATGCCCCCACTATTGCCGTATGGGTAAGAATTGCGACGGAACCGACAAAGAACCGAGGGAATCGGCTGTATCGCCAACCGGGTCGGATCAGGCGTAGGGGAGAAGTATCATGCCAAATACCATGTTGTTTAATCTCTTGCTGAACATAGGACTTTTGGTGCTAATTGCCACCATGCTGACAAATGTACCGGTAGTACGTTCCATG
>JAFQLB010000105.1 GCA_017396675.1 Lachnospiraceae bacterium | reverse complement strand
TGCAGATTGTGAAATACTTTTTGAGGAACATTATTATAGGAAGAAGTAAAAAAATAGAAAGATAGGAACTCTGGCTTTAGGACTGGAGTTTTGATTTTATTGACAATGTAAATAAATTGCAGTACAATAAGTATAATAAAAGAGAAACTATTAATAAAGTCTCTAAGGAGGGATATATTATGGCAAACACAATAAATGTAAATATACGAGTAGATGAAGATTTGAAAAAGCAGACAGAGATATTATTATCTGATATGGGATAGAATATGACTACCGCAGTTAATATTTTCCTTAGACAGGTATTAAGAACAGGTAGCATACCATTTGAGATTACAACAAGAACAGATGATTTTTATAATCCTGTAAATCAGCAGAGACTTCACAAGTCAATAGAAAGATTAGAGAAAGGGCTTGGAACAGAACACGAACTTATTGAGGGGGATGAATGATAAAAGTGTGGGACGATGATGCTTGGGAAGATTATCTTTACTGGCAGACACAGGATAAAAAGACCTTGAAGAAGATCAATGCTCTAATAAAAGATATTGACAGAAATGGTTATGATGGAATTGGCAAACCAGAGCCATTGACTGGTGATTTAGCAGGGTACTGGAGCAGGCGAATTGACGAAAAGAATCGTTTGGTTTATAAGATTGCAGATGGAACAATTCGAAGTGCTCAATGTAGAACTCATTATGGTGACAAATAAGTGAGATACGATGAGACTACGACATCGATAAGAAGGAGATCGACCTGTTAATCGTCGAGGGGGATCAGTACCCCCATCGACGATCAAGAAAAGCAAAGAGGAGTCCCATACAATCGGGAGTCTTGCTATAACTTTTTAGCGGAAGTCTTATACAGTTCTGCTTTCTCAATCCTCCTGCAATATCTCCACATTCTGCAGCATCACCGGCTTGCCCGTCTCCTGGTACAGCTGTACCACGCTGCTGGTGTCTCCGTAGTATCCGTCGCTGATGGCAATGGCCCGATCCAGATCTGCGGTATCATCATAAATACCCCAGCCCTCGCTGATGTAATTTTGCTTGATCTCCTGATACTGTGCCCACAGCTGCGGACGCATGGACTGCAAGGTACTTTGGATTAGTGGATGGGGACGCCACAGCAGGGTCACCTCTTCTCTGTTTTCCTTAAACTGACGGAAAACATCCTGCATCTTTGTGAGCATCTTCTCATTATGCTTTAACAGCGCCCCGATGCTGGTATTATAAAAGATGATCTTCTTCCAAGTCCCATCCTCTTTTTCGATCAAACGACTCCAGTCCTCCGGAATTTCCATATCCTCCTTACGACTCCTTGCCACCTTGTCGAATTTGGGGGAACCAAGTCCCAGAAACTTCTTTGCCAGAATCGCTTTGTCCGTATGCTCTTTGGAAAATCCCTTCTCCTTTGCCGCCTTGCTGTATTCATTGATGTAGATCTGCGCCATCTTCTCCGACTGCAGGATTACTTTATCGGCATAAATCACCCCCGGAAGAAAGCAAAAATGCTTCATTTGATCGATGGTTGCCTGATCCTCCGGCTCCACCTCCTTTGTTACAAAATAAGGAATATATACCAGCTTCTCCGTATATGTTTTCAGCTTGCTTGAAAAAAAATCCGGATGAACGCAGGTCACCAGATTCCAGTCATCATAAGGATTATGAATATAAATAATATCAGGCTTTCGCTCCTCGAGAGAATAGCTGCGATAGTCTGTCACATGAATATCTTTGGGAAATTCTCCTCCCTCGTAGTGCATCTTTCCCAGACTTCCGTCCTGATTTCTCTCAAAATAAGGAATGGGCACACAGTAAGCATCACAGTCCGGATCCTCCACAGCTGCCAGATAGACGCTTTCCAGCGCATCCCACATGGAAGCCGTATAAGGCAGAAAAACAACCTCCTTACGGATCGGAATATCATTTTTTACGCTGTTTTCTACTGCAAGCAATGCCTTCCGCAGCATCCGGTCTGCCTTGGAGGAGGTGATCCCCTCTGTCAGACCCGCATGGACATGAAACAGCATCTCACAGTATTTTTCCAGATGGGAAACAGTAACAAAGCCTTCTCCTTCCATCTGCTCAATAATACCTCCCAGATGAATGGCATACTCCTGGCACTCCGCCAGCATATTCTGTACGGTATCGGTCTGCTTTTTATCAATGGCTTTGCCGATTTCCTGATGTGCCTCAAAAAGGCTTCCGATCAGCTCCAGTACTTCCTTCTTTACGTGCTTGCGCATCTGTTTTTCTCCTACTTTAACCAATCATTCTTTTTGGCCATGATGAGAGCCTTAAATATCTCAATGTCATCGGTGGTTGTAATCTTAATATTTTTTTCGGAACCCAGGCATAGATGGATGGTTTCTCCCAACTCTACCATGAGCGTGCAGCTGGCAACAGAATTGGTAATCCCTCTCTTTTTCGCTTCCTCATGAGCCCATAACAGCTTGGACAAGGGAAATGCCTGGGGCGTCTGCGTCCTGGCCAGAGAATCTCTTGCAATCAGTGCCTGAGAGCTGTTCCCGCCCGGTACTTCTCTGACAAGCATGGCCTCCGCACAGGGAACAATGGTAACGGCAGAGCCGTGCAGCCTGCACTGTGCAATGCAGTGGGAAATAATTTCCTGAGAGACATTGGGACGAATCCCATCGTGAACCAGTACCATAGTATCACCCGCACACTCTTTGGAAAGCGCCGTGATTCCGTTATAAATGGATCTCTGCCCGTTTTCTCCGCCCTCCACGATCCACTTTAATTTGCTGATGTCGTATTGGCGGGCGTAAGCACGCAATATTTCATTCCACCCTTCCAGACAGACCACCATAATACCATCGATCTGAGGATGCCTTTCAAAAGCCTGCAAGGTATAGATAATCACCGGCTTCTCATAGATATTGAGAAACTGCTTCGGTATATCCTGATTCATCCGCATTCCTTTTCCGCCTGCTATAATGAGTGCTATATTCATCAGGCTTCCTCCTCCGGATGCTGCATCCTGTACAGTGCCTTAAACATCTCCACATCTTCCACGGTATTGATCTTCAGATTCAGATCCGACCCTTCCGAGAAATACACCTTCTCCCCCAGATTCGTCAGCAGGGAGCTGTTATCCCAGGCTCCCAGCTGCTTCTGCTCTATGGCTCTGTTATGGATGTCCCAAAGATATTCAAAATCAAAGCTCTGAGGCGTCTGTACCTTCATTAACTCGTATCTTTTCAGGCTTTGATAACCCTCCTTCTTATCCTTGGAAAAAATAATGGAGTCCATGACGTTGGTAGCCGCCAGCCCCATCCCCTTTTTCCGGCACACCTTAATACTGCTGCTGATCAGCCTCTCCGTTACAAAGGGACGGATGGCGTCATGAATAACAATGATGTCTCCCTTGCTCATGTATTCTCTGGCCGCTTCCAGTCCATGGTATGTAGATTCCTGCGCATCCCTTCCCCCGGTAATGATCATCCGCAGCTTTGTAATGTTAAACTGCTTGGCATACACCCGCACCATTTCCTGCCATCCGTCCAGACAGCTGATGATAATCTCATCGATCTCCGGATGATTCTGAAAATTCTGCAGTGTGTAAACAATGATGGGACGATTATTCACATTCACAAACTGCTTCGGTATATTCATCTGAAAATTGATATCTGTTCCTCCTGCCAGGATCAATCCCGTAACCATATCCTTCTCCTTTTTTATCAATAAAAAAAGCGGTACTCCATACGTCGGAATACCGCTATCGCCATTCATCTTATTTGCCGCTTCCATGCGTATTGTCACGATCCCATCGTGTGTAAATCCATATATGTTGTATACCTGTTCTCACATACTATAACATATATCGACAAATAAGTACATTTGATTTAGGGGATTTCTCCGCCATCCTTACTCTACTTCTTCTTATCCATAAACTGCGGTCCCACATTCCTTACCTTGTTCATGTTCTGGTAATATCCCAGCGCCACGTCCATGGCATTTCGCTTGCTCTGCAGGCTCTTGCGGCGATTCCGGAAAATCGTCTCCACACCTGCCTTGTTGCGCATCTCAATGGCCTGGATGCCGGTGCTTTTCTCGGTGATCTGACGGATCAGCTCCTGAAGGGCACCGATCTGTTCCCGATACCGATCTTTATTTTCCACAAGCTCCTGCTTGATCTTCTCGTAAATACTGTCAAATCCCTCATCCAGACGGTCGATCTTTGCGATGTATTCGGCCTTTTCATCCATATTTCGATCCAGAACCTCCAGGTTTACGTCGGGATTCTTAAGAAGCTCTGCCTGTTCCCGGCTCTTCTCCTCTATCCGGGTCAGAATATTCAGCTTTTCTTCCAGGCTTTCCTGTAGGATCTGCAGGTAATTGGCAGTCATATTACTGTTTCTCCTTATTGATACGCATAACTTCCTTCCAGGTATCCCGCATGGAATGCAGGTGGGTATTGATCTCGTTTAAGATCTCCACATCCTTCTTGATATTGGCCTGCAGCAGACGCTCCAGCAGATACACATACACTCTGTCAAAATCCTCTGCCACCGGATATCTTCGATCCAGCGTGGAGCGAAATTCTTCAATGATACGCTGTACCTTTACGATATTTACATGGGCTTTCTCTATGTCCTTTTGTTCTACGGCCATAATGGCAATATTACAGAACTTAATGGCACCGTCATAAAGCATCAGCGTCAATTCCGCCGGAGATGCCGTCAAAATCTTACTCCTGTGATACTGTGCATAGGGATTTGCTAACGCCATGGTCATATCTCCTCTTCATCAATGATTGCATAAACAGGCGCAAAGCGAACAACTCTCTGCTGTTCGCTGTACGCCTTCTTTGTATTGTCTTTCTTTATTGCTTACATTCCAAACAAGCCTGAGATAGAGCTCTGCTGAGACTGCAGCTTGGCCAATGCCACTTCCATGGCCGAGAACTTCTTATAGTAACGATCCTCGTAAGCTGCGATCTCCTCTTCCTGATCCCGGATCTTATCATCGTAGCTCTCGTACTCTTCCTTCATGGCCTTGTCATCGTACAGGGTAAAGGCACTGCTGTGCTCCGTGCTCTTCATCAGATCGCCCAGCTTGTTATACAGGTTGGAAGCCAGTCCTTTGAAGAACTCGATGACCCTGTCGGGATCGTTGGCAATGGCACCTTTCAGCTTGTCCGCATTGGTTCCGGTGCTCTCGTCATCCGGGTCTCCGTCGATATGGTACATATTGCGCTCATTGTCCTTGGCAACAAAGTAACTCAGTGTTCCGATTCCGAACTCGCTCAAGTAGGCTTTCTTTCCGTCGGACATCTCTACGCCGGAGAGCATAATCTGCTTCATAGCGGAAGATACACTGCCCAGCGTGGAATCTCTGCGAAGCAGGGAAGACTTAATCTTCTCTTCCCACTTCTCAACCTCGTCCTCACTCATGGCTTCCTTCTCCTCATCCGTCAGAGGCTCGTAGTCCTTGGCGGAATCGGCATTGTAGAGCTTATCCATCTCATTGATAATCTCATTGTACTCCTTGATGAAGCCCTTGATCATATCATAGATGCCGTCGGTATCGTTCTGGGTGGTCAGAGTAACAGGCTTGCCTGCCTCTGTCTCAGCCTTGGCAGTGATGGTGATGCCGTTGATCTCAAAGGTGTTGTTCTTACTGGTGAACACCGCCTCGTTGAGCAGAATCTTCGCATCCAGACCGTCAATTCTCTTGGCACTGTTGGGGTCATTGGCGATTCCCGTATCCACCAGCTTCAGCCCCTCCAGCAGCTTCTTACCCAAGTCATTATTAAACTCTAACTCAAAATCAGCATCTGCGCCGCTGTCCTTGGCGCTGATAAAGAAGCGCTGATTCTTCTCATCAAAGCTGGCATTGACACCAGCCTCCTGCAGCTTGGAGACAAAATTCCCGATGGTCATCTCCGCACTGACACCGATGGTCTTCTTCACTCCGTTTACTGTTACATTAATCTGCGCACCTTCCTCAAACAACGGATTCCCGTCCGCATCCTTCATATCCAACAGCTTGGTGGAGGACTTATAATCTGCCTTTTTCCCGTCTGCTCCTGTCAGCTCTCCTCCGGTAAGATAGCCGGTGGTAGCCAGATTCTCCACCTCCAGTGTCTGGACGCCGTTTACGGCACTGCCGCCGGTGATCACATCGGCGATGGAAGAATCGCTGATACTGGTGGTCTTCTTGGCATAATCGCCTTCAAAACGCATATTACTCAATGTCTTGCTGTAGAGACCGTACACCTTGGCATTCAATTCCTTCCAGGCGTCCTGCTTCCACTCCATCTTGGTCTGCGATTTGATCAGCTTCTCCTTCTTCGTGGATTTGACCTTTACCAGCTCCGCAATGATACTCTCCGTATCAAGTCCGGAGTTCAGGCCAGATAATCTGATCGCCATTGGTATTCCTCCTTCCGGTTATCTAACGCTTCTCATCTACCAGGATCCCTGCCAGCTCCCAGGCCTTGGCGATCATATCCAGGGTCTTCTCCGGGGGCAGTTCCTTGATTACTTCCTTCGTTTCCTTGTCTACAATCTTAATGGTCACCCTGTTGGTCTCCTCATGGATTCCGAAAATAGCGGAAGAATTCTGCATATTCTTATTGATATTCTCCACTGCCTTCTTCAGAGCTTCCGTACTGGGCTGCTTCTTCTCCTCGCCCTTCTTCTCGTTCTTACCGTTGCTCTCACTGCTCTTGGCTACAACTGCCGTCTGTGCATCTACCTTGACCGCCGACACATCCTGTACCTGACCTTCCGTGGTCTCTGCCTTCGGTGCCGGAGCCGGAATCTTTGTCGCGCCCGCTGCAGCATAACCTGTCTTAACGCCGTTTAATGGTTCGATTCCCATAACATTCACCTCCGTGTGATTTTGTTTGCATTTGTTTAATATATCGGGAAAAAGCAGGTATTTGTTAATAGTTGCCATCCAAATTAAGTAAACATTTTTTTCAGCGCTTCCAGATTTTCAGCCGTGTTTTCCGTATTCATGGCATCCTTGTTGGACTGCCTGATCTGCAGATAGACCTCCTTGCGATACACGGGAACCTCCTTCGGCGCTTCGATTCCGATCTTCACCTGGTCACCCTTGATGTCCAGGATCGTAATCTCCACATTATTGTTGATCACCAAAGCTTCGTTTTTCTTGCGGGAAAGTGCCAGCATCCTATTCACCCTCCTTCTTTCTGCTCTGTAAAATATCGTAAATATAATATTTTACAGGGTATTTTTCCGTCTCCACGATAAGCTGTGCCGCTTTTCTCGTGGCAGCGTTGATGACGAGGGGCGCCTGCAGATTCACACTCATCTTCGTCAGATCGGAAGGTACGGTAACGGTAACCAGCACCAGCATCTCCTCCGGAGGAAATTCACCCAGAGGCTTTAACAGTTCATCCTCCACCTGAGGATTGTAGTCCGGCACGATCCGTAGCGGATCCATCACAGGCATGGCAAATCCCGGCTCCTGCAGGGACTGCAGCCAACGGATGGGAGTCGCATTTCCCTGTTCCTCATCATGTACCAGGGCAAACTCCGTCAGCTCCGGAAATCCTACAATACCTCCCGGAAAACGAATGATCTTTTGCTCGTCAATCTCCACACTTCCAAATACTCTGGTATCTACCTTCATCGACTTCTTTCTTCCTTTCTTTCCCGCTCCATCCTGTGCCTCACCGGTACCGGCCCGGACGAAACATCGGGAAACGCCTTATCTTAAGGAAATACTGAATGAATCAGTGTTTTCTTAGATGAAATTCATCAGGTTGGTCTGCAGGATCTTGCCCGTGGCAGCCAGTGCTGTGTTGTATGTCAGATCCGCCGTGGTCAGCTGCACGGCCACCTCCGCAATATCCACATCTTCATTTTCCGACTGCAGCGTTTCGTAACTGGTCTGCTGGGACATCAGACGGTTGGATACCAGTTCCAGACGCTTGCTCCTGGTTCCCACAGAGGTCACGGCATAATTCAGATTATCCAGATGCCCCTGCATCTTGGTAATTCCCGCCTCGTACAGCTTCTGGGTCTTTTCATTCAAAAGGGCACTGGCCTTCTTGGCCGCCTCCAGCTGCTGATTCAGCGTATCCTGCTGATCCGGTGTGTATTTGCCGCTCTTTAACATGCCCTCGATCTCCTCGATCACCTTCAGCATCGTCGCGGAGTCTTCCATGGCTCTGATCATATCGTCCACATCCCTGCCGATGGCATGGTAGAATACTTCATCCGCCGTGGTATTGACGCGGATGGTCTGATTCAGACCCACATCATATTCAATGGCCTGCTTCTCCATAATCCCCTGCAGATAATCCCGATTGTAGGAAATGGTCTTGGTGGCATCATCGGGATCTTCACCCACACAGGCGAAATAGTGTTCCGGACGCAGATCGCCGTCCTTCCAGTTGGATTTCTCATAAGTGAAACGGATCTCCGCTTCATTTTCTATGGTGGCAGGATTATCCTCCAGGGCTACCAGAGCCTTGTATACGTCCTCTCCCAGAAGAATCTCTCCCGTCTCCCGAAGCATTCGTACTTCATTGGCTCCTACATCCAGATAGGCACCGTCCTCATAGATCGACATATTGCTCACCTGAAGAGCCGCATTGTTGACCAGAAGATCCTCAAATACGTATTCCCCCGTAGCCGCATCAATCTCCTTAAATACCTGCAGCTTGGGCGCCACATCATCCAGATTATCGTAGGATGTCCGAAAACGATAGATCTTACTAGCTGCCACATCCTGCTCCACAATTCCCGCAATATCCGGATTCGTGCTCTCGAAGTTGGTGGAATTCAGCGTGTTCAGCTCTCCGCTCTCCACATGGGTGATCTCATCCAGAAAGCTGCTGTCCACCTGCTCCACCATGCTGTATTTCCTGACCGTATTCTCGATAAAGGTCAGCTTCATATCCGTCCGGTAGCCGGTAAAGAGGGTTCGCCCCGCATAGTCTGCGTTTCCCGTGGAATACACCTCGTCCCGCAGTGCCTTTAAGGCGTCCAGAATGGTCTCCCGATCCTCCAGCTCCAGGTACTCGTTGGCGCCGTCGGTACACTGGCGGATCATATCGGTAACCACATCATTCATGGTGGTCAGCGCTCCTTCGGTTACCTCCAGCCAATGCTCCGCATCGGGTGCATTTTTCTCATAATACTGCGTCACCTGACTGACGTTGGAACGAAGGCGAAGGGCACGAATGGCCACAATGGGATCCTCGGAAGGACGGTTGATTACCTTGCCCGTGGTCATCTGCTGGCTCAGCTTGTCCTGCAGCAGCTTATTCGTATTGATATTGTTCAACTGGTTTTTCTGAATAACTTTGGTGGTAATTCTCATACTGTTACTCCTTATACACCGGTTTCCAGAATCAATCTGTCGTACACTTCCGTCATACACTGGATCATGCGGGAGGCCAGATTGTAAGCATTCTGAAATTTGATCAGACTCACCGTTTCCTCGTCCTGATCCACACTGGATACGGACATTCTCTGGTTATCAATGGACTTTCCGATATTGGCAAAATTATCGGCAAAGGTATTGGCGCTGTTGGAATTCAGGGCGATATCCGACAGGATGCAGGTCAGAAACTCGCTGGTAGAAGCCCCCCGGAAGCTGACCACCGTCTTGTCGTACATCATATCCTTCAGCTTTTCCACGTTCTTGTATTCGTCGGTACCGGCCGCCGGATCGATCTTGGTGGCCAGCAGGTCGGGATCGTTGACGATGGCCTGCAGCACATCAAAATTCTTGGCCGTCAGGCGATAGTATGTGTCACTGTCCCTGGATACGGTGGTGATGGCATTGCCCTGCGCGTCCAACTGTCCCAGCCCTTCCCGGAAGAGATACTGGGAGTCATCGGTCTCCTTGTTGCCCGTCAGGAGGATCTCTCCTGCGGTACCGTAATCGTTAAAGCCTTCCTTTAAGATCTGGTTGAATTTTTCGGAAAAAATTCTCACCCACTCGTTCATCTGGCTCTGATAATACACCAGTCCCTGATAATCCACACTGGCACCGATGGCCGCATCCTTATTTCGCAGACCCTGCCGCAGCGTCTCGCCGTTGGCACTCTCATCTATGGTGAAGATATATTCATTGGTGGTAGAATCAAAGGTCCAGTCGGTATAATAATAAATCTCGTTGCCCAGCTTGATCTTTCCGCCGGTATCGGAGAGCTTGCACTTATTCATATCCAGCAGATATTCTTCCGTCACTTCGATGGTCACCTGTTTATTTACCTGATCCACCTGTGTCACGGTTCCCCGGAAATTCTCCTCGTTATTTCCGTCACGCATCTGTACCAGACCCCAGAGAGCACCGCCTACCACGGGACTGTACAGGTGAAATTCATCTCCCAGCGCTCCCGTTCTGTTGTTGGCTACCCAGTATACGTCATAGAGGCCGTCGGCATCGGACTGGTTCACCTTCTCCTCTTCCGTCCTTGCCACGCAGGCCAGTGTATTGAATTCATTGGTATCCACCAGCTTCTGTCCGCCGGCGATATTAATGATCACACGATGAGCCCCCGTCTCTCTGTCGGGATTGTTGGTATCGTGAACGGGCAGCTCGATAAATTCCAGATCCACAATCTGGGAAAGCCTGTCAACCAGCACGGTACGCTGATCCCGCAGCTCATTGGCCACGGCCCGCTTGTCGATCTCAATAACATTGATCTGCTTATTCAGGGTGGCGATCTCCTCTGCCAACGCATTGATCTCATCCACTCTGGCCTTGATCTCTTCATTGACGTCCTTCTGCACCTGCTCCATATTGGCGGACATGGTGTTAAAATACTG
>JAFQLB010000104.1 GCA_017396675.1 Lachnospiraceae bacterium | reverse complement strand
GGGGCATCAGTTACAGGGAAATTATGAAAAAGAACCTGTGGGACCGGGAGCCTTGGAGATGAAGGCGAAGGTTTCCTCCGGCACACAGGGTGTGGCCAGCGGACTGAAGGAGTTTGAGCTGAATCTGTCGGTTGCTCTCAAGCTGCAGACGCTTTTGGAAGAGAGGGGCTATGCGGTGCGTATGGTGCGCACGGAGCATGATGTGGATATCAGTAACAGTGAAAGGGCGGCAGTTGCCAATGATGCGCAGGCGGATGTGTTTTTAAGGATCCATGCCAACGGTTCCGAAGACAGCAGTGTGAACGGAATTATGACCATTTGCCCAACTTCCGGGAATCCTTACTGTGGGTTTGTGTATGATCAGTCTCGATTGCTGTCAGAGCTGGTTCTGGAAGAAATGGTATCCGCTACGGGAGCCAATAAGCAAAGAGTATGGGAAACGGATACCATGAGCGGGATCAATTGGTGTCAGGTACCCGTTACCATTATTGAAATGGGCTATATGAGCAATGAGAAGGAAGATTTGAAAATGGCTACAGAGGAGTATCAGGCTCTGCTGGCGGAAGGGATCGCCAACGGCGTGGATCGCTACGCCCAATCACGGTAGATTATTTCCGGATGCTGTCAAACAGCCGATCCAAAGCCTCTCCGGCAGCTTCGGCGGTTATTCCCGAGTAATTGATCAGCAGAATATGTTCCCGGCTGGGCTGGGGATTTCGAAAGTACTGACTCAGGCAGGAAATATGGATGTTCTGCCCAGCGGCTATTTCCATAAGCTCTCGGTCTGTCAGAGAGGTGTGAAGCTTCAGAAGAAAATGAAGGCCGGCGTGTTCTTCCCTGATTTCCATGTGGGGATACATGGGGTGGTTCCGGATACGATCAAGCAGAAGATCCCGTTGGGAGCGATAGAAATTGCGCATACGATTGATGTGTTTCTCAAAATATCCTTCCCGGATAAATCTGGCCAGGGTATACTGTTCAAAATTGGATACGGTACAGGAGTAGAACCCAAGCTCCTGTCCGTATTTTTTCATCAATGGAACAGGAAGTACCATATAGCTGATTCGTATGGTAGAGGTCAGCGTCTTGGAAAAGGTGTTCATATAGATTACCTTATCGGCCACATCGATGGACCAGAGCGGAGGAATGGGTTTGCCCAGCAGCCGGAATTCACTGTCAAAGTCATCCTCTATGATATAGCGATCTCCTGATTTGGAGGCCCAGGAGAGCAGCTCATACCTGCGGCTCACGGGCATGACGATACCGGTTGGAAAATGGTGTGAAGGGGATATGTGAAGGACATCCGCTCCCGTCTGTTCCAGCAGAGAAGGAGACAGACCGTTTTCGTCCAGAGGAACAAAGACGCATGCCACATGGTTGGCCTGATAGATACGGGCGATCTTAGGATAGCCGGGATCCTCCACCGCATACGTTTTATGATGTCCCAGAAGCTGGATCAGAAGACTGTAGAGATATTCCGTGCCTGCTCCGATTACGATCTGCTCAGGGGTCACCGTGATCCCGCGGAATTGATAGAGGTGCTCTGCAATGGCACTTCTAAGCTCCATGATACCTGCGGAGGGAGATCTGACCATAAGTTTTTTGGCATCATCTGACATGGTGGCACGCATTAATTTGGTCCAGAGTGCAAAGGGAAAGCTGTCCGGTGCGATGGAGTTATTGACGAAATCCGCTGTATATTCAGAGGAAGGAGAGGGAAGAGGGAGCGGGAGGGAGGCATTCTGCTTGCCCAATGCGGCAGATGTCAGATCTGACACATAGTATCCGCTTTTTGGAACAGAATACAAATATCCCTCTGCCACCAGTTGGCCGTAGGCATTTTCCACGGTAACGGTGCTGATGTTCAGATGCTTGGCCAGGGCTCTTTTGGAGGGAAGCTTCTGATGGGGGGACAGGCGGTAGCGCACAATATCCTCTCTGATGCATTGATACAGATATTCATAAAGAGTGGTTTCCCCTCTGTTTTCAAAGGAATAGGTAAGCATAGAAATCCTCCGAACTGACCATATATATTTATATGCAATTGAATATTTTAACAGGGTCACAATTGAGTATAATAGGGAACGAACAATTTGTAAATCAAAAGATGGTAATTTGAAAATATGAAAATATTGAACATTGAGGAAGGAAGAATGATATGAAAAGAATCGTGACGGTACAGGATATTTCCTGTGTTGGAAAATGTTCCCTGACAGTGGCTCTGCCGATTATCTCGGCCATGGGTGTGGAGACAGCCATTATACCCACCGCGGTGTTGTCTACCCACACGATGTTTTCGGAGTTTACCTGTAAGGATCTGACAGACCAGATCCGCCCTATTACAAAGCATTGGCAAAAGGAGGGACTGGGATTTGACGCTGTTTATACGGGTTACCTGGGCTCCTTTGAGCAGATCGATCTTATGGCAGAGATGTTTGATACCTTCAGAACCCAACGGAATATGGTGGTGGTGGATCCTGCCATGGCGGACAACGGCAAGCTCTACCCTGCCTTTGATCCTGCCTTTGCAAAGAAAATGGCTACTCTTTGCGGCAAGGCAGACATCATCGTACCCAATATCACAGAGGCCTCCTTTATGACGGATACGGAGTACCGTGAAACCTATGATGAGGCGTATGTGAAGGAGCTCTTGCAGCGTCTTGCCGCCTTGGGAAGCCGAATCAGTATCCTTACGGGAGTGGGATTGGAGCCGGGTACCACGGGTGCCATGGGATATGACAGAGAAAAGGAAGAATACTTCCGGTATACCCATAAGCGGCTGCCGGCCAGCTACCACGGAACGGGAGATATCTTCTCCTCCTCCTTTACGGGTGCACTCGTAAACGGTTTGTCCTGGAAGGATGCACTGGAGGTGGCGGCAGAATATACGGCGGAATGTATCCGGGTGACCATGGAGGATCCGGAAGGATGCTGGTACGGTGTAAACTTTGAGACCGTTATCCCCTACCTGCTGACACTGCTGGAGAGAAAAAGAGAAGAGAGAAAACAGAGTTAGATCCGCAGGAGAGGTACGGACTGCGGTCAGGATATGAGGAGGATGTTTCCGGACGTCGTTTTATAACAGGGGGCATCCTCCTTTTTGCGTGATCGGCGTTTCCCTAAAGCTGAGATCTGTGATAGAATAAAATGAGAAAAAGAATTGCGAGAGGAGGAGAGAAGGCCATGCATCAGGAGAAGAGTAAAAAGAGGTGGGTATGGTTGGCAGCGGCTGTGTCCGTTCTGCTGTTATTCGGCGCTGCGCTGTATTTGCTTTATCGTGAGGAGATATTTCAGCGAGACGATTCGATGCCGTATCTCAAGTCTGAAGCCGGTATTTCGATGGAACAGCCGCAGGAAGATACTTTCCGGGAATTGGAGGAAGAACCTTCCGAAAGGATGGAAGAGAAACAGATGCCGGAAGAGATTGTGCCGGAAGTAAAAGAAGTGTATCTTGACTTTGCAGGAAGTAAAGTGCAGTTTGCCGAAGCCGAAAACACCGCTGTTCCCTTTACCCTCTCTCTTGTGTCGGAGAAGGAAAACGGGGTTTCCCAGGTGCTTGATTGGTTTTGGGAGAACGAGCTGTTTTTACCTATGCTGGGAGATCCATGGTCACCCTATATGGAAAGGAGGGAAGATGCACCAAAGCTGCATTATCAGGTAGGATATTATAACAATGTTTTTTATGATGAGAATTATATTTATGAATGGACACCGGAGGAGTTGAAAATTTATGACAGCGAAAAGGGATATCTGTTATACAGAATCGCATATCAGTCGGATCAATGGTATCTGATGGGCAACTGTGCCGCCCTTATAGATGGGGTTTTGTATCTGGGACAGCTGTACAACGGATACGCCATGCCGGACACCTGTTTTTTGATCGCCTATGATCTGGATAATGATGTGCTGCTCTGGCGAAGCGAGGATCAGACCTGCAACTCCATGAATTTTCTGGTGTGGGAGGACATCATTTTGTGTGCCTATGGTTTTACGGAGGAACGGGACTATATTTATCAGCTTGACAGGCATACCGGCAGAACGGTGGAGAAAACAGAAGTAAAAAAGATGCCGGATCTGCTGGTGGAAAAGGAGGGCAGACTCTATGTCCACACATACAGCTATGATTACGTGTTTGAAATAACAATATAAACGGGAGGAGAGGAAATGAAGGTATTGATTCTTAACGGAAGTCCCAGGATTGGTGGAAATACTGCACTGGCACTGGAGGAAATGGTACATGTTTTTACAAAGGAAGGGATAGAATCGGAAGTGATACAGGTTGGAAATCAGGCCATCCGCGGATGTATTGCCTGCATGAGCTGTACAAAGACGGGAAAGTGCGTGTTTGACGACGTGGTAAATGAGTGTGCGGCAAAGCTGGAGGAATGTGACGGAATGGTGGTGGCCAGTCCTGTTTATTATGCCTCTGCCAACTCTACTCTGACTGCACTTCTGGATAGGTTGTTTTACAGCAGTCCCGCAGATATGACGATGAAGGTGGGAGCAGCCGTGGCTGTAGCCAGACGGGGCGGTACGACTGCCACCTTTGACCAGTTGAATAAATACTTTACCATCAGCGGAATGCCGGTGGTCTCCAGCCACTATTGGAACAATGTCCATGGCAGACATCCGGG